>VEPI01000063.1:86902-103947 GCA_012026935.1 Melioribacter sp.
GAATCAATTTTTTCATGCAGTCTCTAAAATTCTAAATTATTAATTCCCAAAGCGAGTTATTATTTGCCAACGGTTATCGTGCTTAATCCATATATCTGTAAGTGTGTATTCATACGGAGGAAAAGGATTATTATTTGCTTTACCTTTTATATAAAAAAATAAATCAACCTTTGCAGTATTTCCGTACACGTTAACCCTGGGGTTCCGGATAGCACATGAATCAATAATTAATCCGTGAAGAATATTTCTTATGTAATCGTTCTTTGATACTACTCCGTTGCGAATAAATTCTTTATGAAAAATATTCGCCAGAGACAATGAATCCCGGCTTTGAAACGCTTTCATCAATTGATTCTCGGCATCGAGTAAATCTTTTTCTTCTCCTGCTTCTTCGTTCATCGTTGATTTTATCAAGTTCATTTCTTTCAGCAATTTTTCAAAATTAAGAGCGCTGATTTCCGTGCCTGCAATATCTTTATTAAAATCTTCTGCCGATGAATTTCTGAATGACGGATCAGGAGAATGCTGCCGGGCATATTCAAGATTACTGCTGTTAATAAAATCTTTTACGGGTGTAACAACCTTGTAAGATGACATTGGTCCTTGAATAATGTAACCATCGTACATCATTTCAATTTTGAATTCGGGATAGCCAAATTTGTAAAGACTAGTTTCAGCCGATAATCTTCCAAATGGAGTTCCCCTAAGATCGAATCCTGCGTACTGATATTTTGGTTCAAGTTTATTAATCACAGCATCTATAGCGCCGTCAGCGGAAAACACAAAATTACTTCCGGTAGCACGGGCACTATACCACGGTGCGTGCAGGAAAATTGTAATTGCCCGTTTACCGATTTCTTCAAATATATAATTACCCATACGCTTATCACCAAAACGAATGAACTTCCGCTTATCAGCAATAGGCTGGTGATATTCACTGAATGCATGATGTGCACCGCTGTAAACAAGTGCCTTCTCGCCTTTGGCAATTACACTATCATGAATAACTTTTGCCCAATCGCCTTCATCTTCGCCATGCCAAACTTTCATTCTAACTTGAGGATTGTCGCTGTCTTTGGCATCTTTTATCAAACCCCAATCCGGAGAATTATTTACTCCGAGAATTCTAAATTTATGCGCACGTTTAGGTAATGAGTGATTTAATTTCCATGCTGCTTTATAAATATCAACATACTCTTGGAATCCCCAATGAACGAATTGCTGAAATATAATACGTTGGGCAAGTTTTTCATCGTATCGAGGCAAGATTAACAAACTGTCAATCAAATGTTGATCTATTCTCCGTGCAAATTCCATCCCTAAATAGTAAATACCTTTGCGGTAGAGAAGTGGAATCATTTTTTGTACTAATTCAGGATCTTGTTTTTGATAGTGATTCTCTCCAAGAAAAATAATGTCGTGACATTGAAACTTGCTGAGGATATAATTTTCCGGGGATTGATAATGCAGCTTAAGATAATCCGTTAATTCTTTTTCTAATTTTGAATCAATTGTTGGTAGTTTTTGCGCATTTAAAATGGAAAAGAACATGAACAGTAAAGAAATTATTCTTTTCATACTGCCTCAGGGTTATTTAAGTAAAAATCTAATGTAAAAATTTTTAATGCGTCATTTATTTGCATTATAACTCATTACTGCCGGTCTTAAAGTAATGTCGGATGTTTGAATAACCAGTTCGTCGCTTTTTAAGTTATCCGAAGTTGCTCTAAGTGTAATTATTCCTTTCTCTTTATTCGATTGAACAATTATCTGGCATTTTCCATTGAACAAACTCCGCCGATAATTTCCGTCAAGATATTTGTCTGCCTCATGACTGCTTGGATCGCCGTTGCCGACACCAATTATTTTCCCGTTACCCGTGATCTCGAATTTAATCAGATTATCCGCAACCGGAACTTCTCTTCCTCGCAAGTCCAAAGCGGTAACAGTGACGATAGAAACATCTTCTCCATCTGCATTGATCGAAGATCTATCAGGGGTTAGTTTTATTATTGCGGCTTCATTTGTTGTTTCAACTTTTGCAGAAATAATTTTTCCATTCTTAATTCCTTTCGCTTCAAGTAATCCGGGTTCATATATAACATTCCATTCTAGGTGGGAATTTTTTTCCATCGTTTTTTTGCCAAGACTTTTTCCGTTCAAGAATAATTCAACAGTCTCGCAATTGCTTTGTACCCAAACATTAATCGGTTGATTCTCTTTTCCTTTCCAGTTCCAATGAGGATAAATGTGAAGAACATCTTTGTTTGTCCACCAAGCTTGATAGTAGTAGAAATTATTTTTTGGAAAACCGCACACATCCATAACGCCAAAATGAGAATTTATACATGGCCATTTGTAAGGAGTTGGTTCACCGCGGTAATCGAAACCTGTCCACACAAAAGCTCCGGCAAGCCATTCGCGTGCGGCAAAAAATTTCCACCATGGTTCTGCAAGCGCACCCCATCCCGGTTTGTTATGATCATAATCATCCACGTAACCCTTTGTGGAATCGTTTTCATAAATTCCGCGTGTGCAGAGTGTGCTTGCTTCCTCGCTTCCAAATAAAATTTGACCGGGATGCTCTTTCCGATATTTATCAATGTTGCTTATGTTCATGTAATTGAATCCTCGTATCAGCAATACGCTGTTAATTCCTTCGTATTGATTTCCGTTGTTCGCCGCATAGGTTGCGAGACGTGTAGGATCAAGCTTTTTCTGAATTCTAATTAAAGATTGTGCAATTCGTTTTCCAACATCGTTGTTTTGAATTTTCCATTCTTCATTTCCAATTGACCAAACGAAAACGGAAGGATGATTTCTATCGCGGAGAATTAAATGTTCAAATTGATCTGTAAATTCCGGTGTACTGCCCATTAATCTATTTTCGTCCATCACAATCACACCAAGCCGGTCGCATGCTTCAAGTAATTCTATTGTAGGGGGATTGTGACTTGTGCGGTAAGCATTAACACCCATCTCTTTCAATCTTTCAATTCTATAATATTGTAAGCGATCGGGCAGGGCAGAACCTACTCCGGCATGATCTTGATGATTGCACATTCCTTTTATAACAACGTGTTTTCCATTTAAGAAAAATCCTTTGTCCTTATCCCAGCGGATTGTTCTGATTCCAAATTCGGTCTCAACTATATCAATGATTTTGCCATCTGCTTTAATTTCGGACACGAGTTTGTAAAGATTTGGTTCTTCAATTGACCAAAGTTTAGGGTTTGAAACGTTCAGCTTTTGTGAAATCATTTTTTCTTCGAAAGATGCAGCTGAAATTATTTTCTTTGCTGAAGAAGAAATTTCTTTTCCATCTTTATCGAAAATTGTTGTTACGAGATCAAACTTTTAGCTTTCATCGTATTGATTAATAATATTTGTTTCAACTTCTACCTCTGCAAACTTTTCTTTCACATTACTTTTTACGAATACGCCGTAAATAGGAATGTGAAGCGGATCTGTTTTGATTAGCCAGACGTGTCGGTAGATTCCGGCGCCTTCGTAAAACCATCCTTCATAATTAGAGACATCGGCACGCACGACAAGAAAATTTTTCTTTCCGAAGTTTATATAATCGGTAACATCAAAAAAGAATTCGCCGTAGCCGCTAAGATTTCTCCCGATGAAGTGACCGTTCAACCATACATTGCAGTCACGGGAAACACCATCAAACTTTATTGTAATTCTTTTTCCTAAATCAGCACTTGGTATTTCGAACGATTTTCTGTACCAGCCAACTGTAGTTTTCGGGAATTGTCTTCCGACCGGTCTGTAACCATGCGCCGCAACATCACCATCATTTACATTTACAAAATCATGTTCTATGGCCCAATCGTGAGGAAGATTTATTGTGCGCCAGCTACTGTCTTTAAACTCAGGTCGTATTGCACCGGCACCATCACCTGCTTTTGCAAAAATAGCTTCTGTACCGTAGCCAAAATCATCTTTCGGATTCGATGCACTTCCAAGATGAAATTTCCAACCGAAATCCATTAAAAGTTTTTCACGGGGCGAGGATTTAAGATTGTTTTCAAAAGCGGCTAAATTCGTTTCTTGAATTGTAAGGAGGACAAAAATCAAAAAAAAGATAGAGCGAAATATTTTTTTCATGGCCGACTCGGAATTTTTTAATAAAAATATTATTCAACCGTTACTTCATCGGTAAATATCCATGCTTTACTGCCTGCACCTTTATGCCAATCAGGACAAACACCGATATTCTTAGCAAAAACTTTTAGGTAACGCGCCTTAATATTATCTACAGTTGCAGAAAATCTTTTGATCAACAATTCTTGGCTGGTACCGGGAACATCATTCATAACCGCAGCTATTTGATTAAAATTTATTCCGTCGTCGGAAACGGAGAACACAACTTCAACAGGAAGGAATATCCAAACATTTGGATCATTCAAAAATCCGATTGATAAATTATTTAGTTGAACCGGTTGTGTCAGATCAATTACCGCGTCAAGATCATTACCTTCAAAACCCTGCCACTCACCGCTTTGGAAGTTTGTTGTTCCAAATCTTCCATCGGTAAGAGCCATAGCACCGCCGCCATTATATCTTTCGTGAAATTTAAATGTGTATTTCGCGGGAGGGTATTTTGATTTGGTGAATTTTGAACTCATTGTAAAACTACGGTCACTTGTACTTGTGTAAGCAAAAGCTTTGACGGTTGCAGATTTCTGAATAATGATCGGATCGGTGTAAAGCGGAGAATCAAAAGTCGGTTCACTTCCGTCAATTGTATAACGAATCTTTGCATCTTCTGTCCCGCACATTAATTCTATGGAAAGAGCATCATAAAAAGTTTCTCCATTGGAAGAAACATACGGCATTGTAACGCCTTGCTCTATAGGACGCATTGAAAACAGTTCGGAATTATCATTACCCCACAATTTGTTTGGAGTATCTCCCATGATAAAAAGTGATTCACCGCCATTCATAATTTGTTCATGTGTAAAGTATGCATGGTTATAAACTCTACGGTTGGATGCGGCAAATTGAATATATTTATTTTGATCTGAAGTGTACAAAGAGTTTATTATAAATTTTTTCCCGTTTTCTAAATTGATTGTAACTTTATCAAAGATTGGCGATCCGATAGCATAAGTATTTTGCCCGGGTGTAACGGGATAAAAACCCATTGCGGAGAAAACATACCAAGCCGACATTTGTCCACAGTCATCATTTCCGCAAAGTCCGTCCGGTTTTGATGTATATAATTTTCTCATTATGTCATGTACACGCTCTTGAGTTTTCCACGATGCGCCGGCATAATTATATAGATAGGCAAAATTGTGAGACGGTTCATTTCCGTGAGCGTATTGACCGATCAACCCGGAAATATCCGGCTGAAATCTACCTTCGAGTTTGTCGGACTCTGCAAATAAACCATCAAGCTTATTAACAAAATTTTCATTACCACCGTAAAGTTCTATCAATCCTTTAAGATCGTGCGGAACAAAGAAATTATACTGCCATGCGTTTGCTTCAGTATATTGTTGTGTAACAGCTTTTGGTTCGAACGGAGTAATCCATGAACCATCCGACATTCTTCCGCGCATGAAACCTGTTGTATTATCAAAAAGATTTTTATAAAAGAGAGACCGTTGATTATATTTTTTATAATCATCTTTTTCGCCCAGTTCTTTTGCAAGTTGGGAAATGCACCAATCGTCGTAACAATATTCTAGAGTTTTAGAGACGGATTCATTTTCTTTGTCGGCCGGGATATAACCTCGTTCTCTATAAAGTTTTTGTCCATTCTGATCTCGTTCAGCACTTACCTTCATTGCTTCAAGGGCCTCCTTGGCATTGAATCCGCCAAGGCCTTTCATGTAGGCATCGAAGATAACAGGAATAGAATGATAGCCGATCATGCACCATGTTTCGTTACCGTCGAGTTCCCACACCGGAAGCAACCCGCCATCGTTATATTTAGCTAAGATTGATTTTACAAAATCACCTGCCCGCTTTTGATCTATGATTGTAAACAAAGGATGCTCGGCGCGGAAGGTATCCCACAAAGAAAAAACAGTATAATGATCATAATCTTTTGCCGTGTGAATTTTATGATCCATTCCGAAATATTTTTTGTCAACATCTGTAAATAAATTTGGTGTCAGCATTGTATGATAAAGTGCGGTATAAAAAATTTTTTTCTGATCTTCATTCTGACTTTCAACTTGGATTCGATTTAATTCTTTCTCCCAAATCTTTTCAGCTTGTGCTTTAACTTTATCAAAATCGAAATCAGGAATTTCTTTTTCAAGATTTTTTCTTGCACCGCGGATGCTTACAGCAGAAATTCCTACGCGGATAAGTATTGCTTCTCCCTCAGTTGTAACAAACCGCAGATAAGCTTTTATATTTTTGCCTGAAGCTTCACGATTCCCATTCTTGAAAACACCATCCCGAACCGTTCCGAATTGTGTAATAGGTTTTGAAAATTCAGCGACAAAATAGATATAATGTTCTTGTGCCCAGCCGTGTGATTTTCTCATTCCCTCAATTCTATTATTACTTACAAATTTTATATATGCCTCTCTATCGGAATCTAGTCCGTGTTTGAGGTCTATAATTATATTCGAACTGTAACTTTTTGGGAAAGTATATTTATGAAGTCCTGCTCGCAACGAAACCGTTAGTTCAGCTTTTACTTTATAATCATCAAGATAAACACTGTAGTATCCGGGTGAAGCGGTTTCATTTTCATGTTTGAAACGTGAACGGTAACCCTCGCCCGGATGATCTTTTCTACCGGGGGTAAATTTTAATTCACCAACTGTCGGCATAAATAAAATATCCGCTAAATCTGTTGCACCGGTTCCGCTTAAATGCGTGTGACTAAACCCCATGATTGAATTATCAGAGTAATGATAACCCGAACACCAATCCCAGCCTTCAATTCCCGTATCGGGAGAAAGCTGCATCATCCCAAACGGAAGAGTTGCACCCGGGTAAGTATGCCCGTGTCCGCCTGTTCCAATAAACGGATCAACATACTCGATTAGTTTTTTGTTTTGAGCTGATAAACTCAATGTGAAAAGAGAAACAATAAAAAGAAATATTTTCTTTATCATAATAGCACCTATTTTTTCTTAGCGATCTCTGTGAAATGCTTTGCGTCCTTTGCGGTTAGTCTTTTTGCCTCAGAGTAACAAAGAAAAGCAAAGAGCGCAGAGATTATTTAATACAAAATAAACTTGCCGGAATTATTCTTCGGCTAATGTCCCGGCCTTCATATTCCAGTTTCAATGATTGATCGCCATTACCTTCAAAGTACAGTATCTTTATAGGATATTTTCCGGCTTTAAGAATTGTTTTTGCACTAACATCTTTGCTGCCGTGAAGCCCGTCGTTATCTATTAATAATGCATTATTTAGAAAGAGTTTACTTCCATCATCGGAGTTCAGATAAAATGTGTATTCACCGTCTTTTTCAATTTTGATAAATCCATAAAGAGAAACTCCGAAGTGATCTTCTTTCGGTTTTAATTCTCTTAGAGAAATTTTGTAAATCTTTCCGCTTTTAACGGGTGTTAATGATTCAAAATTCGGGAGCTCAGTCCAATCTCCCTCATAATAATTATAATTCAATCCGTTTACTGTTGTATCAACAATACTGATTGTTAATGATGCAGTAACACTGGCCTTGCCGTTTCTTAAAAATGTTTTTGCTTTAAGCATGGATGCTTTAGAAATTTTTAAAGGTTTAATGTAAACTTTTGATTTTTCAGTCGGTTCACTACCATCAAGCGTATAACGAACAATGGAATTCTTAATTGATTTTTTTAGTTCGATTGATTTTTTGTCGGTTAATAAAAATTCACCGCTTTCATCAATCGGTGCCGGAACACGGAAATTATAATTCTTCTTTGTAAGAATATCATAATGTTTTTCAATTCTTTTTGAAAAGTTATTATAATCTCTTAATTCTTTCGGCGACCAGACTACTTCGCTAAGAGCGAGCATTCTGGGCAGAAGCATATATTCAACGTGATTTGTCGTTTCGATATATTCTGTCCAAAGATTTGCCTGTGCGCCCATTATATATTTTGCTTCGTCAGCAGTTAAAGCATCGGGTACAGGCTCGTACGAATAAACTTTTTCTAAATTTGTATAACCACCGATAGCTTTTGGTTCTCCGTTTAATCCCTGGTAATGGTCGAAGTAGCAATGTGTACCCGGACTCATAACCACATTATGAAAAGCTTTAGCTGCCGCAATTCCGCCATCAACACCGCGCCAGCTCATAACTGCGGCATTTGGCGCAAGTCCTCCTTCAAGGATCTCATCCCATCCGATAATCTTTCTTCCTTTTGAGTTCAAATATTTTTCGATTCTTTGAATGAAATAACTTTGCAACTCTGCTTCATCTTTCAATCCTTCTGACTTTATTCGTTCTTGACATTTAGGGCAAACTTTCCATCTGACTTTCGGAACTTCATCACCGCCGATATGAATGTATTCACTTGAAAAAAGATTTAATACTTCAGTTAAAACATCTTGTAAGAAATCAAAAACTTTGTCGTTACCTGCACAATAAACGTCTTCAATTACACCCCAGAGATTTCCAACCTCAAATGGGCCGCCAGTGCATGATAGTTCGGGATAAGAGGCTAGAGCAGCAAGTGAATGTCCGGGCATTTCAATTTCTGGAACAACATTTATATATCTGTCTTTTGCATATTGAACAATATCTCGGACTTGATCTTGTGTGTAAAATCCGCCGTATTTATTCCCGTCGGCTTCTTTCCTCCACGCACCAACTTCAGTCAGCTTCGGATATTTTTTTATTTCTATTCTCCAGCCTTGGTCTTCAGTTAAATGCCAATGGAATGTATTCATTTTGTAAGCAGCAAGAATATCAATATATTTTTTTATGAATTCAACAGGGAAAAAATGTCTGCAAACATCAAGATGAATTCCCCTCCATTGAAATCTCGGCGAGTCTTCGATTAATAAACACGGAACGGAAAAATTATATTTATTCGGATTAACCGGCATTAATTGCAATAGGGATTGAACAGCATAAAAAATTCCGGCACCGCTTCCGGCAGTAATTGTAATCTTACGCGGTTTAATTTCAAGCGTGTAAGCCGCGTTAGGCTGGGAATCTTTTTTCAATTGAATCAGCACAAGGCTTCGCGGAATATTGCGTGTCATTTTTGCAGTTGCGAATAATTTTAATGCGGTCGTTTGATTAATGCTTGACGCAATCAGATCTCCCAATTTTTGAAGTTCCTCCGACGGTTCGCCAATCCATATTTTTGTTTGATTTGAAAATTTAAATGCACCTTTGGACAATTCCATTTTTGCTGGTTTTGGAATTACAGAAATAATTTCTTTTTGACCGGCATGAATTGAGGTGATTAAAAAAATCAAGGGAAAAATAATTATAAAAATCTTTTTCATTATTGTGCTCGCATTAAGTTTGTTTATCAATTTTAGAAAAATGGATTATCATCTTTATTATTAGAAATGATATTATGACCAGCATAATTGCAAAGTAAATCCATACAGCAAACGTTAATTTGTTTTTGCCTGTAATATTTGTGTTATATACTTCCTGAATTATAAGCGATAGAAATCCAACTGTAATACTGCCAAGCCAAAACATGAAACGGCGGAAAACAAGAAATGTCTCTTCGCGATTATTTTCGTTCAGCCAATAATTTTTATGGGGAAGATTAATCCATGACTTTGGCAGTTTTGGTACAAAATAGATAATGCAAGAAAACATTACGGTTAGAAAAGCCATGGTAACAGATTGAATAATAATGGCGGATTGTTTACTCATCCATGCATCAGGTTCATTCTTAAAATTATAGTGGGAAACAATAACTTCGGGAAGACGGGGATAATAAAATACAGGCAGGACAAATGATAAAGTAACAACAGCAAAAAAGATTGTTGCCGGGTATCTTAAATTTGACATTGAAAGCTGAAATTTTAATAACAAAATCCGCAAAAATTAGGAGAGAGAAAAGAAGATTATTAAACAAAGTTTTAAGCTTTAACTTAAAAAGGTTTTGTAACGATTATATTTTTATTGGTTAATTCCAAACTGTCCAAAATGATGAGTAAAATGTTTTTCGTGAAAAACATCCCACTCGTTTTTGTTGAGTTCGCCAAAAGTGGGATTAACTAAAGAAGCATCCGGATATTCTTCAAAGTATTTGTAATAATCTTCAACTTCTTTAACCAAAACCGATTTGGCTTCTTCCAAATTTTCATATTCTAAAGGCATTAAGCTTTCGCCGATAAGCGGATTGATAAATTCTTTAGGCAGTGGTCTCCCGCTCATTAAAAATCTTTTTAGTGTTGGTATCTTTTCGGGCGGATTGAAACAACCGATGTTTAATTTACCGTTGCTCGTTCTAACCGCCAGGATTAAGTGCTCAATCATATGTTGAGCCGACATTTTTCCCCACAACTGTCTGGTATCTTTATTTAAGTTATTTAAATATTCAAGTTTTCTTAAAAGCGGTCTGTTCAAATTAATCCTTTCTAAATATTATTTATTCTTGAGTTATAGAAATACTTCCTCTGTTTTCCCGAACCATTCTGGAGTAAAGTGAAAGACCGGGATCGAATAAAAATTTTAGCCACAACTTCGTCCATGATTTGTGAGAAATTAACGAATCATAAAATTCCGGCGCGGCACTTTTCAATTTAGGAAGCTTATTCCAAGGAACGGATGGAAAATCATGATGCTCGTTATGATAACCGACATTAAGAGCAACCACATTTAACGGACCATAGTAACTGTATGTTTCTTGCGGCGGATAAGTTAAAAAATGTTCTTGAATCCAGCGAGCTCCAAGCGGATGAAGACCAATCGAAAAGAAGAGGGAAGCCATCATATATAAAAAAGAAATCCAGCCAAAGAAAAAAATAAGCAAGACATCAAATCCAAAGACAACGACCCAATTAATTATTGTCCACTTATTCATAAAATCAATTTCCTTTAATCTCGGCGGACGCAATCCTTGAAACACAGGAAAAAATAAAAGCCAGAATGCTTTTCCGATAAAAGAATTTCCGATAAGTTTTGCTTCCCATTTGCTTGCAAGGTCTGCATCAAGATAATAATTGCCCTGAAACGAGTGATGTTTCAGATGGTAGCTTCTAAATGATATGGAAGTGGGAATGCTCATCGGCAGATCGCATATAATTCCGGCAATCATGTTTGCCGTCCTGCTTTTAAAAATTAAATTGTGAGAAGATTCATGTATTAAAACAAACAAAGCATGATTGGCAAACGCACCGAATAAATAAGCAACAATTAATGCCAGCCACCATTTTTGATCGTTGAGTAAAACGGATATTGTAATTTGTAAAGCGACAACGATAATTATAAAATAAATACTGTTTGGATTACGGCCGATAAACTCTCTTACTTCGGGATGTGTCCTTAAAATCTCTCTTGTTCTCTCTTTATGAGGCTCAGGCTTATCGGAATATTTAAAATCTTTTTCCCGTTTCAACATCTTATAACCTCTGTTAATATAAAAATGACTTAAAAATACAAGAAACGAACAACTTGTTTCATCAACGTAATAAGCAATAGCGATTAAGTCAATTCTACAGAGAGAGATAGTATTTTATAATTTAGTTAGAAAATAAAACTGTGTGAATTATTATAGATAAGATATTAATTTTCGCTTGATGGAAAGTCGTTTTATTTATATCATATCTGTATAATAATTAAAGATTGGCTTTACTACGCTTAAACTGCTTTTTATATAGTCTAAAATAATATAAAGATGATGTCTTGACTGTTGATAACACAAACTATGTTGAGTATCTGATTGAACTTTCCAAGACGGGAAGGAAACGATCATTTATTGATTTATGTGAGATTAATCTTAGGAATGTGTACACCATTTCTTACCGTCTCCTTTCCGATGTAGATGAGGCACGAAAAGTTACAATTCATACATTTGTAAAATCATGGGAAAGAATTAACGAATATAATGGAAGAATTCCATTCTCGGTTTGGATGAAAAATACCGCTATTGATTATTCCATTAGAATGCTTAATAGCAGAGATGAGAATTATGCCGAAAAGAAAAGACCGATAAAAATTTCTTCAGAGCAGGAATTTTTGGAAAGCCACATATTATCGCTTTCTAAAGATGATCGAATCATTATTATACTTCATGATATAGAAGGATACAGTTATAAAGAGATTCAAAATTTCTTTGAAAATTTAGAAATAGATGAAATAAAAAGTAAGTTAATTAACACTAGGGAATATTTGATAAATAAGATCTCTGTATGAATTGCGAAGAAGTAAAAATTGGACTCCATGATTTTGTAGATGAACTTTCCGACAACTTTATGAAACGGGAAATTGAAATCCACTTACGTACTTGTGATAAATGTTTTAATGAATACAAGAAACTGAAAAATTTTTTTGATAAACTAAAAGACCTTACTAGTACTATAGAACCCCCCGATGGCATAATCCAGGCTTTTTCATCGAAACTTTTGGAAAGAAGTATAAAGGAAGATTTAAAGGAAAAGATTATTTCCGATCCCGAAAAAATTAAACAAGAGCAAATTCATCTTGAGAAAAGCATAATGGAATCGAGCGGGGCGCTTCGCAAAAGCATATTGTCAATGGCACTAACGACAGCAGATGTTTCGAAAGCAATGCCTTCCGCGTCTAGAATAAATTGGTCTAGGGTAATTTTGATTCTTCTTCCATTTGTTTTGCTTGCCACAGCTTACTTGGTTTATGATTTACAGAAAAATAATTCTCCGTGGAAAATAAAATCTTCAGAAGGCAGAATACTTATTAATGGAAAGGAAAATAACATCGGGCCAATTTCAGAAGGCGAAAGTTTATTAAGCAGCGATTCTTCAAAAACGGAAATTCTTATACCACGCATAGGAAGTATTGTTGTATATCAGAACTCAATCATGATTTTGAAAAAAGCTAAGGATGGCGATAATAGAATTACGTTAGAAAAGGGGTTAGTTAAAATTAAAAATGTTTCCCAGGAACCGGATTTTGCGGTAGATCTAAAGAATGGTTCTGTAATTGACCGGGGAGGAGAATTCACTGTGTATGTTGATGAATTTGAGAATGCTAAAATCTCGGTGGATCTCGATTTTACTGAGATATTAAAAGATAATGAAAGCTATTTTCTTAGTGAAAAATATAGTTGCGATATTATAAACGGGAACAAACCGGGCACTCCTTATCGCTCGGATGCACCGGACACATTAATAAAAGAAATCAAAAATTTTGATTACAATAATGGCCGTGACTATTCTATAAATAACATTATTGCAACTGCACAGAGGCAGGATATGTTGACACTTCTTGCTATAATTCCACAGGTTTCTCAAGCAAAGAGAGAGACATTATTTCAAACAATAACAAATCATTTTCCACCGCCGGAGAATGTTACTAGAATGGATATACTAAAAGCCGATAAAAAAATGCTGCAAATATGGTGGGAAGAAATTAGGAAACAGTTAAAATCTATTTCTGATCGTAAGTAAAAATTGGTGTAGAAACATATCTATAAATCTTCCATGAACCGTCTTTTTGCTTTTTTAATATTCTAATACTTTTTTCTGAATAAACCGGATTCGATTTCTTTTCTATAACATCCGGCATTAAAAAAGAACCACTGCAAATAAGGTATGCAAACTCTCCGGAAATGTTAACTTCATCAATCATTAGTTCCCATTTCCCTTCGGGGAATTTTTTTTGTGAATTTACTAATTCTTGACTGAGCGCCTCTACTCCGGCAAGATCGTCGGAATCGGCAACAACACCCTTATAGTCTGAATCGAAAAAAGACATTGCTTTCTCTAAATCATTGATGTTGTATGCATCAACAAAATTCTGAATAGTCTTTCTTGCATTATCTTCATCGGTTGTTTTGGTTATTTTTTTTTCAGTCTCGGGAACATCTTTCGTGCAAGAAGTGATCAGAATTAGAATGGTTAAAGTTGCAACTATAAGCCGCATTTTAAATCTCAATTATGATTGAAAAGGTTTTGTACAATTATAATGATTATCTGTTTTATGTGGAAAATTATTTTAATTGATTTTATCAGATAATAAAAATTTTTTAATTTTATTTATAATAGGTACCGAATTTTTACGTACAAAAATTATTGACTTTAATTTTCAACAGTAATTTACGAGTATTATCCCGGTCACTGCGGTGATTCTAAATGAGTCGGAGCTATAAATCACAAGTGTGAGAAAGGGTTAGCTTTTTTAGGCAAAAGTCTAAAACTGCGGTGACTTTTTATAAAAATTTTTAAGTAGAATGAATTAAAACTGATAAGCAAAACCAACGCCTAAACCATTTTTATAATCCGGATAAATTGACCAGGAAGAATTGCCCTCATCGTTTTGCATTAAATTGTTTCTGCCCGAGATAACCTTTCCAAACATATATCCTATTGCTACCGCTAAAGGATAATCGCTAAACCAATGCCATCCTCTTGCAACTAAACTGATTCCTATTAATCCGATTGCAGAGTAACCAACAGGTTTGATCCAAGAAACTTCGGGATAATTATCGGCAATTACAGTTAGCACAGCAACAGAAGTAGAAACATGCCCGGATGGAAAAGAATAATATTTAGTTTCATTGTTTGAATAATCGTGCATGTTCGGAAACGGCCGGAACAAACCATGAAAGTGTGAGGCCGATTGTGGGCTTTCCCTGCCGCTGATGCGTTTTAGAATTTGAACTGTAATTCCAGTTGCCAATTCCGCTTCAACAATTTGTAGAGCAGTTCTTACTGCTCGATTATCACCAAGCGCTAAACCTACTCCGCCAAATGCAGAAGCCATTATTATATGGAATTCCCCTCCGCCTAACCAGGAAATATTTTTACTCCATTGATGTATTGTATGAGAGGTTTTATAGCTGGATCTAAATGGTTGAATAGTTTCGTGATCAATTGAAATAAGAAGGCCGGTTAAAATGGTTAACTCTCCAATTGTTCTAATGCTATTTGCACTGAAAGCATTTTGGCCTAAAGAATAAAAATCATTAGGAAGTTTTGTAACAGGATCATGCCAGTTAAATGTATTCGTGTTTTCTGTTATTAAAATTGGCTGGATTTGTTGAAAAGAAAGAGGATGATTTTCAAGTTGAAAAAGAAATAGACTCGGGTCTTCTT
Source organism: Melioribacter sp. (assembly GCA_012026935.1). Taxonomy (GTDB): domain Bacteria; phylum Bacteroidota; class Ignavibacteria; order Ignavibacteriales; family Melioribacteraceae; genus Fen-1258. Next base: position 102,086 of record VEPI01000063.1, read on the forward strand.
GTGCAGATAAATTAACAAGATAAACCGTACTTATAAAAAAAAGTATATAAATAGCTCTCAGCTTTTGCTCATTTTTTAATTATAAATAGTTTTACAGACCCATACGGAAAGAATTAATTGCAATATAACCAAAAAAGTTATTTACACAATAAGATTTTTGGGAATTTCTAAAAGGAATTGCAAGGTAAATTTAATCCGGATAAATACACTATATAAAAAAGGAAATATTTATCTTGTAGTGATTATCAATTTTTTAGTAATAATTTTTAAAAAATCGGTGTATATAGAAAAAACTTTAGAATAGCGGCCGCTAATACGATCTGATCTTTTGTAATCCCAAGTGTCTCTAATATTTTTTTAAGATCAATTATATCTTCACCATAAATATCAGAGAGCATTCGCTTAGTTAGCATTTTATTCTGCTTGAAAATCATTAACGCATTGTTATTAAGTCCGCTATTAAGATCTTCTTGCTGAAAATTGTAGAATTCAAATTTTTCGTCAGCAAATATTTTTTGATAAATTTTCAGGTTTAACGGGACCTTAAAGTTATCTTGCCGAATTTCTAGGCGATTGAGTCTTTCTAAATCTAAACGATTAGAATTAACACTTACTTTTTTATTATCGGTTGACGTAATTTTTTTATTGCTTAAAATTTTGCTGGTATCATGTTCTGTTTGAGAAAACGATTGTGCGGTTATTATAATGATAAAAAAAAATATTTTCATGAAAAACTTCATAGAATGCTCAGTAATAGAATTATTATAACGCCAATTGTTTTCGCTACGCCTAATATATTTCTAATTTTAGCAAGCGTAGGATAGGTTTCCTCTTCCGAAGGCGGTGCTTTTATCAACTGTTTAACGGCCTCTTTGTTTTTCTTATATCGGGCTAATTCTTCATCCGATAAACCGCTTGCTAATTCTTCGGCAGAAAAACTTGAAGTATCATCAATTACAATGAAAGGATTTTCTTTTAAGTCTTTTATCTCTTTAAGGTCTTTCATTTTAATGATTAGAGATCTTGGCGGAAGTTGCGGTATAATTTGTATTTTTTTATTCAGACTGTCTTTAATCTCTATTTTATTTTTTTCATTTCGCTTTAGGATGGTAGAGTCCTGCTGAGAAATTAAGTTGATCGGTAAAAGAATCAGCAGAGAGCTAATTATTATTAGTTTCATTGAATGCCAAATATGCTGACTCTTATAAAGGAGAGTATTAAGCTAAGTTCCGTTTAAAATAAAAGAGGCTGTCTTTTTGAGACAGCCTCTTAAACAAAAAAACAGAAAAGTTATCTTCCAACTTTATCCAAATGTTCTTTCTTCGCAGCTAATTGATCTTTTGTCTCTACATGATTTGGATCTGGGGCGATTGCTTCTGTTGGGCAAGATGGAATGCATTGCGGCTCATCGTAAAAACCAACACACTCCGTACATTTTTCTGGAACGATGTAAGTGTGTTCTTCTGATAAAGCTGCGTACTCTTGTCCGCCTACATTGTATGCTAATCCTGGTGAATAGATAGCAGTATTTGGACATTCAGCTTCGCAAGCGTTGCAAGAAATGCATTCATCAGTAATCATAATTGCCATGAGTATTTCCTCCGGATGAAAAATATATTTGTAAAAATGCTTGTCAAAAATAATCAATTCTTTTCAATACAGAGTAATTGAGAAAGAAAAATATTACGTTGCAGACATCCCGTCCGATTAAAGTTTCTTCACTGCTTTTGATATAATAAATTGATAAGATTACAGGTGTATTATAGGTTAAGAAGGCTAGTAATAATGGGAAAAAGCAAAAAATTCTTGTTGTTATTTTCAATTCTAGTTTTTATGCTATTATCTTTATCATGTAAAGATGA
>VEPI01000063.1:104841-111345 GCA_012026935.1 Melioribacter sp.
AAAATAAAAAACCTCTCGTAACAAGAGGTTTTTTATTCTAGTTATTTATACTCAATTATTTTTTCGCATCAATCTCTTTTAATAATTCATCACAAGCAGCTTTAAGTTGTTCATCAACACCTTTTGCAATCCAATTCACAGAGTTCTCAACAACTATATCCGGAATAGCTGGTCCAAGTTCTTCATTCTTATCGGTAGCTTTTACAAACCAACCGCGAAGAGGAAGACGAACAAATGAACCATCTATCAATCCTTTACCGCCGGTTGATATTACCGAGCCGTTTGTAGGATAACCAACGAGTTTACCGATTCCTAAAGTTTTATATGCATGAGAAAAAATCTCTGCATTCGAATAACTTCCTTCATTGCAAAGTGCGATTGAAGGTTTCATCCATGCAGCAAAAACCAAACGTTCTCCGGTAGGATAATATTCGCGGAACTTTAATTTATCTTTTTCAAGATTATCTGAAGCTCCGCGCGGAATAGTATATGCATGCTGTTTATAATTTAAAACCGTCATCAAATAATCCGTGGTAGAACCGCCGCCGTTGTATCTTACATCTATTAATAATCCTTCCTTACCGTATCCGGCAGCCATAAATTCCCTTTCCATTACTTCAAAGCTTCCCATGTCCATTCCTTGAATATGAATGTAACCTAATCTTCCGTTGGAATATTTTTCAACAAGTTTCTTTCTCTGATCAACCCAATCCTGATATTTTAAATTTCCGTATGAAGCAACAGGACGAATTACAACTTCTCTTTCTTTTCCGTCTTTTCCTTTTACGGACAGTAAAGTTTTCTCATCTGCTTTTGCGTTTAGCAATTCGTAAAAGTTTTGATTTTCACTGTACTTATTGCCGTCAACAGCAGTAATAATTTCATCAACGAAAAGCTGGCTTGTTTTTTTATCAGCCGGCGATTCCTTTATTACTTTCGTAATTCTCATTCCGTCTTTGTCGGGAAATAATTCAACGCCAAGTAAACCTGTTGCATCGCGCTGTGTTTCGATTCTAGAGGCGGCGGTAAAACCCATATGACTTGAATTTAATTCGCCCAATAAAAAGTTAAACATTTCCTGCATATCGTTAGATGTAGAAGCAATAACGAAAAGATCCCTGTATTTATCACCAAGCTGTTTCCAATTTTTTCCATGGTATTGCGGATCGTAAAAACCGTCGCGGATTGTCCTCCATGCCTCCTCAAAAATTTGTTTGCGTTCCGCCGGATAATCAATTTTCATTTTTGCGCTGTACGGAAGAGTTTCTTGTTTATCCGCTTTAATATCGTAACGTGTAATTGATCCGCCGGATTTTGTGAAGTATAAATATTTTCCATCTTTGTCCATGGTTACATTGCCCGGGTTAGAGCCGCCTTTTGTAATCTCTTTCAAATCCTTTCCGTCCCACTTAATGCTGTATAGATCGCGTCCTTTTGCCGTACTACTGTTACCGGTATAGAAAAATGTCTCGCCGTCTTTAGTGATAATAACGTTTCCTTCATTACCCGGAAAATTTGTTACTTGCACCACACGCTGGTGAATATTTTCAAAATCAATTTGAATCGGTTTTACTTTTGGTTCTTCTTTCTTTGCTTTGTCGTCTTTTGGTTTATCGTCTTTCTTTTCTACTGCAGATGTTGGTTCTTTGACTGGCTCTTTTTCATCCCAATCAGATTTTGTTTTTTCCCAATCATCTTTTTTCAGCCAGACAAACCACGCATCGTTGCTTCTGTTATTTCTTTCGGAAATAAAACCAAGCTTAGAACCATCTGCACTCCAGAATGGAGAACCATCACTGCGGGGGTGCATACTTACATTTACAGCCCTTCCAGTTCCGTCTGCAGCTTGAATAAAAACTTCTTCGTTGAAATAGAGATCCTCCATCGAATATGCAAGCCATTTATTATCCGGGCTCCACGTTACTCCGGCCGGGATCTGCCATCCGTCATTTAGAATTTTTTCATTGCTTAATTTTCCATCTGCAGAAATATCCGCCACCACAAATTGTTTCTTGTCGGTCGCTCTTACATAAGTTATTTTTTTACCGTCATTACTTATAACCGGTGATAATTCATCCGCACCTGTATTTGTTAAACGGATTATCTGATGCTTTAACGATTTAAAAATGTTCGGCTGTTTTATATCGGCCGATTTAACAAGATATAATTCGTAATTGTTGTCCTCTCTATCTGACGTGAAAATTAAAGTTGTATCGTTAAGCCATGTTGCATCAGTATCTCGGTATGGGGAATCGGAGAGATTAATACTTCTGTTTTTATCTTTATCAACTTCTTTAACAAATATTTCTCCGCGTAAACTAAAAGTTAAAAGTTTTCCGTTCGGAGAAACGGCATAATCGGTTGCATTATTTGTAAATGTTTTAATTTCGGTCGGATCAAGTCTTTCGTCAGCACTGATTTGAACATTAACTTCCTTAACGGAATTGTCGGAGGTTTTCATCAAGTAAATATTTTTTCCTTGTTCATAGACGATTGTAGAACCATCGCTTGAAAGAGAGAAATATCTGATTGAATAATCTTTTACATCGGTTATTTGCTCAGATTTTCCGGCTGCTTTGCCTGTATCATCAATTTTAATCTTATAAATGTTGTAGTGTCCGCTGTTTGAACTTAAGAAATAGATGGTTTTACTATCGCTCCACTGCGGCATTATATCGTTTGTTTCGAAGCCGATAAGCTTTGAGTATGATTTATTTTTTGTATCGTATAACCAAATATCTCTGTTGGAAGGACCTCTGTAAGATTCTCTGTAGATTGGATTAATATCTCCGCGTACAAATGCAAGAAATCTTCCATCGGGAGACGCGGCCGGGTCAAAACCTACTGCATCGAGTGCACGCCATTCTGTTCCGCCTTTAGATGAGATTGCATAAACCTCAGATGGTCTTTCAATTTGATTAAATTCTCTGTTGGTTGAGAATAAAATGTTTCCTTCACTTGTCCAGCTTGAAATATTATCAGCAGCTGAATTATAAGTTAATCGTTTCGGTATTCCACCTTCGGAAGACATTACAAAAATATCGTTATTGCCATAACGGTTTCCCGAGAATGCGATTTGTTTTCCATCGGGAGAAAATTTTGGATACGCTTCATATGCATCGTGAATTGTTAAACGGGTTGCTTTTCCACCTGACGATGGTACAGTCCAAATATCACCTTGAAAAGAAAAAGCAATCTTTGAACCATCGTTATTTATTGCCGGGAAGCGGAGAAGAAGATTATCTTGAGCATTATTTGTTGAAATCAAAATAATAGTCGTAATGATAACGTAAAGTTTTTTCATTATTACCTCATGATTGTAGTTTGAACAAAAATAAAATTAAATGACTCAAATAAAAAGATATAAAAATGGAATAGATAAACTGAAATGAAATTCTGCGGGAATTACTGTTAAGAATTGTTAAAAAATAAATTTGACGGAATATGATGGTCAATCAACCGGATTTGTACTGTGTTCCAAATCCTTGCTCAAACAGAAATTAATATCTAACTTTTCTTTGGTGGTTAAGCTGAATAAATCAAAAAGGATTATAAATGAAATTATTTCAAAAGCATTCGCAAACTTGCTGTGCATTTACTTTTTTGTTTCTTCTCGCTCTGGTTGAATCATGTAATATTACAACTGACCCGACTGCGCCGAATTGGGATATTTCCTTGAATGTCCCGATTGCCAACAAAAGTTATACTATGTTTGATATTCTCGAAAACAAGTCTTCAACAATCCAACATTACACGGATATTACAAACGGAAATCTGCTTTATTATTCAAACACAAAACAGATGGATAAGATTGTATTAAGTGATAAACTGAAATCAGATTCTCCCGGAATTAATGGAGCGATTAGCATCAATTCTGATTCGGTTGTTTCCGACATTGATTTTTCCTGGATTAGCCCGCCTGTAAGTCCCGGTATGCAAGTTGTTCTTCCTCCGGTATCGGAAACGAATGTAACAGGAAATTTTAGTCTGGCAGATCAATTTGAATCAATAAAAGTTGAATCAGGTTTGATTGATCTTGAGATTACAAATTATTTTCCATCGCCGGTTAGAATTACTCTTAGAAATTTAATTTTGAAAAATGCCGGATCGGGAGAAATCATTGCTCAACTATCAACTCCAATTGAAATTCTGCCTTTGCAAACTGCTAAAGTAAATTCAATTCCGATTTCACCCGGTGTAAAAGTAAAAAATCAGTTGACTCTGGAATCTAAAATTTCTTCAACCGGGAGTAACGGACAGCAAATTACGTTACCCGATAAATCATTGAGAATAAAAACAAAATACCGCAAGCTCATGGTCTCTGAATATACGGGACAATTAGAACCAACAGCTTTGGAAAAAACTAGAAGCGCTGTTTCTCTTGATGTGAAAGACATTCAAAAAAAATTACAATTCCAGCAAATCAAATTGAAAAATCCGAAAATCGAGCTCCGGTTTAGATCAACTGCAAATATTGAATTTAGTGTTGACGGAAGTATTGAAGCGCGGAATGCAATAGGTCAGAGAAGTGTAATGACGCTGAGTTTAAGAACACTTAACAAAGTAATCATTTCACAAGTTGATTCGATCATTACATTCAACGCAGACAGCGTAAGTAATTTCTTTAATAAATTTTCTCAATTCCCGGATTCAATTGTAGTTTATACCGGCGGAACAGTTAATCCAAATCATAAAACGATAAGCTTAAACAAGAATGATCAAGTAACAATTAATAGTAAAATGGAATTCCCGCTTGAGATCGGTTTAAGCGGGGGTGAGTTTAGTGATTCAGTTAAAGTTGATTTATCAAATGACGACCGCAAACAAATAAAAGATATTAATTCCCTCGGTGCCGGATTAAAAATTACAAACGGTATTCCAGCCTCGTTTAGTTTTACAGCTAAACTTTACGATCAAAATAATAACTTCTTAATGTATTTTCCGCCAAAGTATTCTGATCAAGATACGGTTGTTAATGTAAACGGTGCTGTTGTTGATGCAAATGGGAATGTTACGTCAAATACAATTCAGAATGTTACGGTTAAAACCTTAAAGAGTGAGATTGATAAAATCTCTAAAGCAACATACATGCGTGTTAAGGTTAGATTAAGTACATCCGGTGTTGGAAACCAAACCGTAAAATTTAAGACTGATAATGTGATCAAATTCCTCGCTTCGGGTTTAACTAATTACCACATTAATCCGAAGGGGAACTAAAATGAAAACATTCAAATTATTTTTCGTTATAGTTTTTATTCTTGCTGCAAATGTTTATTCACAATCAGGCGGTTCAATTGGAATGAGCGATGCGCGTTCGGATGCAATGGGAAAAACAAAGGTAACGTCATCGTTTGGTCTTCGTGCGCTCGGAAATAATCCGGCAAATTTATTTAACGATTCGTTGAAACATGTAGAGTTTATTATTCCTATCCCGCTGCCAAGTTTATCCGGCAGCATCGGCACAAATTTTATTTCTGTTGATGAATATAATTACTTCTTCGGATATCAAACAAAAGATGCCGATGGAAAAACAATCGGGCGATATTTAACGGATTCTGATAAAAGCAGATTAAAAAATTTATTTGCAGACGGCGGGGCAGTAACGGGTGATGCACACGTACAATTTTTTGCAATCTCCGTTAAACCAAGCAATGCTTTCGGGACAATTGCATTTTCAATGAGTGACGTTATTTCTTCGAATCTAACTTTTCCTCAAGGAATTGTAAGTATAGCATTGGATGGAAATCCGGTTAACCAAGTCTATAATTTTAATGACACAAAAATGAAAGCGTGGTGGCTGCGCAAATATTCTTTATCATATGCACGTAGTTTGAATATCCTTCCAGTATTTAAGCAAATTTCCGTCGGTGTATCATTTAACATAATACAAGGATTTGCCTACGCAGGACTCGATCACGTAGGTACACAACTAACTACCGGTGATGGAAATGTTATAACCGGTAAAGGAGACTTTCTTGCTTACGCAGCCTTCTCGCCTGAATTTAATGTTAAGTATGATTTTGATAAAAGCATAACAACGAAAAAAGATTTTAAGTTTTCAGCATTTCCAACTCCCGCCGGAAACGGTTTCGGTTTTGATTTTGGTGTGAACGCAAAATTAAACGATGTCTGGTCTTTCGGATTTGCCGTAACAGATATTGGAAATATTACATGGAATAAAAATGCCGCACAATATTCTTCAAACTTGCCGATTTATTTGGATGATCTTACTAACCAAAGCCAGCGCGATTCATTGGTTAAAGCGCTAACGGGAAAAGATGGCGGAAAATATATAAGCGAATTTTCCACCGATCTTGCAACTGCGCTTCGCTTTGGTGCATCAATGCAGATTAATAATAAATTATTATTAGCATTCGATTACAATCAAGGATTTAACGATCAACCGGGTAATTCTAAGAAACCAAGATTTTCAATCGGGGCCGATTGGGAGTTCGGATTTTTTGCATTGAGAACAGGATTTTCATTCGGCGGATTTGATAAATT
>VEPI01000084.1:0-41765 GCA_012026935.1 Melioribacter sp.
AATGCCGGAATTGGTGATGTTTATAGAATACAGTTTTCTGTAAGATATATTTTCAACTAAAACTGTAGATTGTTAAGATAAAGGCTGCCTTTAATTGGCAGCCTTTTTTATTTTAAAGTTTATTGATTATTAAGAAGAGAAAAATTATTTGTAGTTAGTAAACTGAACAGGGAAATCGTAATCCGCTTCTTTAACAAGTTTCATAATTGACTGAAGGTCATCAATTTTAGGAGCTTGTACTCTAATCTGTTCATCTTGAATCTGTGCATTAACTTTCAGTCTGCTTTCCTTAATCATTTTTGTTATCAACTTTGCATTTTCCTTAGAGATTCCGCTTTGCAGATTAATTACTTGTTTTAGTCTTCCGTTTGCTGCGGGCTCCGGATCTGAAAATTTCAAAGCCTTTATAGAAATTCCACGCTTAATAAATTTTGTTTGCAAAATGTCTATAGATTGTTTACGTGAGTAATCATCTTTTGTGTTAAGTGTTATTAATTTTTCTTTTTTATTTAGAATAATTTCCGTGTTGGAGTCTTTTAAATCATAACGCTGTTGAATTTCTTTAGCAGCTTGGTTTAAAGCGTTATCAACTTCTTGGAAATCAATTTCCGAAACGATATCAAATGAGTGATTTGAAGCCATAAAAATGATTATATTTAATTGTTTAATTGTGTCGGGGTGGGGAGATTCGAACTCCCGACCTCTTCGTCCCGAACGAAGCGCGCTAACCGGGCTGCGCTACACCCCGTATTTAACTGGGCAAAGATAAAAGTTTTATTATAGATATAAAAATCGAAAGCATTGGTTAGGAAATATTTTCCTTAGTTAAAAGGAGGAAGAAACATGAAAAAAATTTCTTTGCTATTGTTTTTTATGATTGTTGTTTCGGATATAAGTAAAGCTCAGCTTGCAAAAGATAGTTGGTCATTTAGTTTTGGGGTTAGATATCCAAGATTTGTTAGCATTAACTTAACAACCCGTGATGTGAACTATGGCGGTTTTCTTTCTCTTCAAAGAAATTTTTCGGAACATGTTGGATTACGACTTAAAGGCGCCTTCTCCCATATCGAAAGTGAATATTTAAATCCTGTTTCTGTTCTTACTACAGAGAGTACAAATGCAATAACAGGCGATCTTGATCTGTTATTTTATTTTGTTCCTTGCGAACCGGTATCACCGTATCTTTTTGGTGGTTTTGGAGGTGTTTATAAAATGCTTAGAAATAAAGCAACGATTGGACTAGAAGATAATACTTTCAATTATGAACTTAATGCAGGCGCTGGTCTTGAATGGGATCTTGATACTGATTGGCGATTAGTTACAGAGTTTGGATATCACATAACAAACAATTCTGAATTTGATGGAGCCCCGGGTGTCGGTGAAATTAACGGTCGGGATACTTATATGAGTATTGATCTTGGTCTTCTTTATTTTATTGATAAGGGTGAAACTTCTAGATTATGCCAACTTTATTTTGGGATATCACAAGAATATAAAGATATGACGGATTATGACAGAATTGAAGAGATGATTAAAAAACATATTCCAAGAGAAGTTACAAAAGAAGTTGTTGTAGAAAGACCTCCAACTTCTGTATCAGAAAAATGGGTTTTAGTTGGAGTTAACTTTGATTTCAACAGATCTAAATTTACACCTGAATCATATCCTATTCTTTATGATGCGGCAAAGACTTTGTTAAAGAATCCAGATCTGAAAGCTGAGATACAGGGGTTTACGGATAATATCGGTGCTGAAGGTTACAATAAAAAACTTTCGCAAAAGAGAGCAGATATTGTAAAAAATTATTTAATCTCAAAAGGTATTTCTGCAAACAGACTTAATGCTGTTGGTTATGGAGAAGTTAATCCGGTTGCTGATAATAAAACCTCCGACGGAAGAGCAATGAACAGGCGTATCGAATTTAAGGTGCAATGATTTTAATTAAAAAGTCATCTCAATGAGCCGGATGACTTTTTTTTCTACATATATTTTGTAATAACAAAAAATTAATCTAATTTTACTCAAGAAATTTTCCTTTAACTTTATCCGGAGAGATAGGCAAGGGATGAAAGATAGAATTAAAATAAAAAACAAAAATGGAGACCTCGACGACTGAAAAGTCAACGAGGATTTTTTTTATATGGACATAAAAGCAAAAATAATTGATGAAGAAGGACTTAACCGGACACTCACCCGACTTGCGCACGAAATTTTAGAAAAAAATAAAGGATCAAAAAATCTTGTGCTGATAGGGATGAGGACTCGTGGTGAATTTATAGCTGAACGAATCAAACAAAAGATTAAAGAGATTGATAAATCAGAACCGAGTTATGGTGTTCTTGATGTTACTCTTTATCGCGATGATTTCCGTACAAGGTTAAAACAACCGGAAATTTCCGTCACCAATATAACTTTTGATGTTAATGATCGTGATGTAATTCTGATTGACGATGTTCTTTACACCGGAAGAACAGTACGTGCTGCACTTGATGCACTAATGGATCTTGGCAGACCAAACACAATTCAACTTTGCGTTTTGGTAGATCGCGGCCATCGTGAATTACCAATCCGTGCGGATTTTGTCGGAAAGAATATTCCAACATCAATTAATGAGGAAGTACGTGTTCGAATTAGAGAAACCGATGGTGAAGACGGTGTTTTTTTAGTGAACGTTCCAAGTAAAATTTAGAGAGAAAATTATGTCATTATCAAACAGACATTTATTAGGCCTTAACGGTGTACCCAAAGAAGATATTCAATTGATTCTTGATACCGCAACTACATTTCGAGAAGTTCTTGAACGACCAATCAAGAAGGTACCGACTCTTCAAGGAAAAACAATTGTAAATCTATTTTATGAAGATTCTACACGTACAAGAATATCTTTCGAGCTGGCACAGAAACGTCTTTCAGCGGACACAATAAATTTTTCGACTTCAACAAGCAGTGTAAAAAAAGGTGAAACTTTTAAAGATACTGTCCGCAACATAGAAGCTATGAAAGTAGATATGATAGTTGTTCGTCATAAATCAGCAGGAGTACCGCAGTATCTAACAAGAATTTCAAAAGCAAATATTATTAATGCCGGCGACGGTCTTCATGAACATCCAACCCAAGGATTGCTTGATATGTATTCAATAAAGGAACGTCTTGGAAGACTAGAAGGATTAAAAGTCTGCATTGTTGGAGATATAGCCCATAGCCGTGTAGCGCTTTCAAATATATTTGGTTTGAGATCAATGGGAGCTGTCGTGTCGGTTTGCGGACCAACTACTATGATTCCGTTTGGGATTGAATCTTTGGGCGTTAAAATATTTACAAACATAGATGAAGCCATAGCAAAGAATGATGTTCTTAATGTTTTGAGAATTCAGTTGGAAAGGAATGCCGGAACAAGAATTCCTTCCTTAAGAGAATATCATAAATATTTTGGAATTACATGCGAGAGGATTGAAAAATTAAATAAAGAAATTGTAATACTTCATCCCGGACCAATTAATAGAGGCGTTGAACTTTCATCTGAAGTTGCTGATGGTCCTTATCAAGTTATTCTCGATCAAGTTACTAATGGTGTTGCTGTCCGAATGGCGGTTCTATATTTACTCGGTACAATGCATTAAGATAAAAGGTGAGAAATGAAAATTATACTTAAACAAGTTTTAATCTTAAATCCGGAACAAAAGTTAAATCAAAAAAGTGATTTACTGATTAACGATGGAATTATTGAAAAGATTGACGGACTGAATGAAACCGATTTCAAATCATCGAAAGTTTTTGATTTTGATAATAAGGTATGTTCACCGGGATTCTTTGATATGCATGTTCACCTAAGAGAACCCGGCAGAGAAGATGAAGAGACTGTTGAAACCGGAAGTAACGCCGCCGCTTCCGGAGGATTTACCGGAATAGCCTGTATGCCAAATACCGATCCAAGTATTGACTCTGCAGAAATTATACGCTTTATCAAAGAGAAGGCTAAAGATCACTTAGTTGATGTTTTTCCTGTCGCGGCAGCAACACTTGCGCGAAAGGGTGAAGCATTATCACCGATGTATGAATTATTTGAAGCTGGTGCGGTTGCATTTTCAGATGATGGTGTTGCTATTAAGAACGCAGGAGTTTTAAGAAATTCTCTTGAATACTCTTTGAATTTTGGAACACCAATCATTGAACATTGTGAAGATGAATCAATGGCAGACGGTGTAATGAATGAGGACTTGATTTCTACAACATTAGGATTACCAGGTATACCGAAAGTTGCAGAAGATCTTGTAGTAATGAGAGATATAATGCTCGCGGAATTTACAGGAGGTAAAGTTCATATTGCTCATATCAGTTCAAAAAAATCTGTCGAGTTGGTTCGACAAGCAAAGAAAAATAACATTAATGTTACCGCTGAAGTAACACCGCACCATTTTACATTGACTGATGATCTTCTTAAATCTTATGATACAAATTATAAAATGAATCCTCCATTACGAACTCGGGCGGATATAGAGGCAATGATTGAAGGATTGAAAGATGGAACAATTGATTGTATTGCAAGTGATCATGCACCGCATGCAATTGAAGAAAAAGAAATGGAATTTATATTTGCACCTAATGGCATAATAGGACTTGAGACTGAGCTAAGTTTAGTTATGAGTGAGTTGGTTCATAAAAAACATTTAACGGTTTCTCAGGTAATTGAGAAGATGGCAATTAATCCCAGAAAGATTTTAAATATTCCAATTCCTCAAATAAAAATAGGTGAGGTTGCCAATTTTACAATTTTTGATCCGGATTTAATCTGGACAGTTGACGTCAATAAATTTAAATCCAAGGCAAAAAACTCACCATTTGATAAACGTCTTATGACTGGTAAATCTATTGCTGTGGTAAACAAAGGTAAAATGTTCTTCGAAGATCAATTTACTGCAATATAAAAATTCATAAAAATTGTTCAGAGCTGTTCAATCGAGAATACAATTCTGATTTTCTAATTACTTCATTCTACTTCAGCTGTTTAACTTACCTCAAAATCGAACTGAAAAAGCAAATTCTACGTCTTAATGATTAGAAAAAATAGTTGGCATTATGATTGCACTATTATAATCAGAAATTTACGGAGGATACTATGAAAACTTTAAAATTATTTTTTAGCGGAATGTTTCTAATTACCATCTTGTTAATTACCGGATGCGATCATTTACATAATTTTGATAATATTCCGCCAACTGCTCCAAGAAATATATCAACTGTAACCGGCGATAATAGAGTTGATCTTTATTGGGATAATAATCCAGAGAGAGATGTAGCAGGTTACAATGTTTATTACAGTTATTCTTATAATGGAAAATATACTTTAATAGGCAGCACACAGAGCACTCATTATATTGATGATGGAGCCAAGAACGGAACAACATATTATTACGCAGTAAGTGCATATGATTACGACGGCAACGAAAGCGATCTCAGCGAAGATGTTATTTACGATACCCCGCGTCCCGAAGGATTTAATCAGGCAATTTTCGATTATAATAAGTCTCCGAATAATGCCGGTTATGATTTTAGTAAATATCTTGTTTTGTCTTACAATGCTACTGATGCAGATATGTTTTTCGAAAATTATAACGGTACATTTTACCTAAATGTTTGGGATGATTCTGATCTTCAAGATATGGGGCAAACTCAAGATATATGGGATATCAGTTACGCACCAAGCGGTGGATGGATTCCGGTTAAACAAGGCGAAAATGTAAAATATACTGAAGCAATTGCCGGTCATACTTATGTAATATGGACATGGGATAATCACTTTGCCAAAGTTAGAATTAAGAACATTACTAATGAAAGAATGGTTTTTGATTGGGCATATCAATTAATCGAAGGTAATAAAGAATTAAAAAGAGGAAATCTGCAGTCAAGTAGAAATCCAGTACCGGAAAAAGTTGAAAGAAAATATTAACCCCGATGCATTCCTTCTCCTTGTTGAAAAAGCATACCTTAATGGTATGCTTTTTTATTTCTTTTAATTATTTTGGTGTAAGATTAGTGAAGAAAATGAAACTAAATAATAAAAATAGAATTATGCTTTTGATAGGCTGTTTGCTGATAATTCTTAATTTTAATTCGGTGGTAATTAAAGCACAAGGTTCATCCGGAAAAGATGCTTTAAAAGTTTTTTTACGAATTGAAGAAGGCATGGCAGATGCATCGGTTAACAAATTCTCAAAATATTTTTGCAATAAAAATTATCTTAGTCTGTCAAATGGAGTATCGGGTTATTATAGTTCTAATCAATCTTACTATGTAATCAAAGATTTTCTAAGTATTTACCAACCAATATCTTTTAAACTGACCAATACTGTTACTGAAACTACAACTCCGTTTGCGTCCGGAATATTAAAATATAATTCGAAGGGAGTAAGAGGTATCTCAGTAGTTTTTATTTCACTGCATTTCATTGATGGTGCGTGGAAAATTTCTCAGATAACGATTAATTAGAATGATAAACAGATTCTTGAATCGGAAGTCAATATTTACAACTCTATTTTTAATTCTCTTATTAGTATTTACTATATCTGCGATCGTATCTCCGGTCATTATCAATAACGAAAAAAATAATTGGGGAACCATATTAACAGATAAAATTGAAGCTACAGAAACGAATATTGATCAGGCATTAGAAGGAAAATCAAATCTACTTATTAAAACATTCGATTCGATTAAGCCGACACTTTCCAAAATATTGTCTGATAGTAATGTTGATAATAAAAAGGTCGTTCAACTCTTCACTAAGTACGGTAATGAAAAAATATTAATCCAGTTATATAATGGTTCAAATATTTTAATCGGATGGAATTCCGAAGCGGTAATAGATGAAATAAGTTTATCAAGTGTAAGGTATTATTACGGGCAGACTTTCTTTAGCGGAAAAAAGCTCATTTCATATTTATCGTTTTGTGACTCATTAAAAATTAATAATCAATATTACATTATTGTTATAAGTACTCCAATCGAAAAACATTTCTCGCTTTCTTATAAAAATGAATCTTTCGAAAACTTACCGGATTCTTTATCAAAAAAACTTTCTGTTAAAATAAATATTGAGTATTCACCAACAGCTAAATATTCCAAAGATGGCAGAAAATATTCCTACCCTCTGCTAAATAATTTCAAAAATAAAATAGGAATTGCAACATTCGATAAACCATCCTTAGAAACTTCTATCAATATGATAAGAGGCTCAATATGGTTATTGCAATCGTTAATATTGATTTTTGCTTTTATAATTTTTGGATTCTTCGGAAGACATTATTTCTACAAAATTCAAAGCAAGCTATTTAGAATAATTTTACTGATTATTTATTTAACAATATTACGTATAACATTATTTTATTTTGAAATACCTTCTTCACTGATTCATAATTCATTGACTGACTCTTCGAATTTTTCATCTGTTTTTGGATACGGAATCGCCCGCTCACCGCTTGAGTTTACTATTACTGTTCTTTTTTTACTTGCTGTAGTAATTAAAGGATATAATTATTTTTTCGAATATTATAAGGTCAATCATTTAAAAGAAAGAAAACATGCTGTTCAAATTCTTATTTTAATTTTTTCACTAATACTTTATCTATTAGTTTACCGCGGACTTGCCGCATCAATTAGAAGTGTGATATTCG
Source organism: Melioribacter sp. (assembly GCA_012026935.1). GTDB lineage: Bacteria > Bacteroidota > Ignavibacteria > Ignavibacteriales > Melioribacteraceae > Fen-1258. The sequence goes on from VEPI01000084.1 coordinate 7,668, forward strand.
ATTCAAACATCAGGTACTTCAAAGATTTTTCATTAATCCCCGATTCGGCAGTTCTACTAATGAGTCTAAATATTTTATTGCTAGCACTGGCTGCGGTTTTATTCTCGGTGGTACTTGTTTTATCAATCCTAAATTATAAACCGGAATATTTTCTTAAAAAGAAATCTACATTTTATTTAATCTACTTTGTAATTATCCAAATCATAGGATGGCTATTTGATCTACTGCAAAGTGAGCCTCAGGGCACTCCGTTAATCCGGATTATTTTTATTACAGCAACTTTCTCAATAGCACTAATCATTCTTCAATCCGAAAAAAAAACCATAAAACATTTTGTTTATTATTCATTTGCCGCTTCTATTCTATCGGTTAGTTTATTAACGTACTACAATTCCGAGATTGAAAGAGAATCGTTAAAAACCACTGCACATGATATTACCCGCACTGATGAGAACTTAATTGAGTTTATGGTTTATCAAACACTCAACGAAATCCAAACAAGCGACAAGGTCGTTAATTCGTTTTACAATAATGCAGATCTTTCAGCGGATGCTTTTATTGTTTGGACAAATAGTATGCTTTATAAAGAAGGACTTAGTTCATCAATCTATTTCTATGATGATCAAAAAAAATATCTCGGCGGATTTTCATCAACTAATGAATTGTTAACAAATAAGTTCCAACAAATCATAGAGCAATCTGGCGACAGCTTAAAAATTAACAAGCAGTTAAATATGTTTGGCGATAGAATTACATTTATTGGAACTTCTCCCATTCTATCAGAAGAAAAAATCATCGGGTATGTTTTAGTTTCGGCAATCTACGATGAAGATTATTTTCATTATGCCGAATTGCCAAAATTTTTAATCCCACAAAGAGCAGGAATTACTTCAGCTATTGATTATGATAAGTTAAAAATTTTTGATTTTCATAACGGAGAACTTGTAAGATCTTATGGCGGCTTAACATTATCTGATTCAGGCCAATACTCAATTCTAAATGCTCAATTTACTTCATTTAATGAAGCATGGATAAATCTTGAATTGAATAATGAGAATTATCTTTTTTATCTGCTTAAAGTTAATACACCGTCCAGCCATAAGATAATTGCTGTTGCAGTTGAAGAAAAAAACTTTTCTTGGAGTCTTACTGATTTCTTTAAAATATTTTTTATTCACACAATTATAATCCTAACTATATTATTAATAGTTGCGATCGTAAAACTTAAACAAACGATAATTCTTCTATCGGCATATCGAACACGACTGATAGGCGCATTTATGGTCGTATCGCTGATTCCATTAATTTTAGTAGCCATCTATTTTAGAAATTTGACCGAGGAAAAAAACTTTGATCTGCTCACAAAAAGATTAACTGATCTTGCTCAACAAGTTGAATCATATTTATCGCTTTATTCTACGCAATCAAACATCAATTCTGAGCTCATATACGAAAAAGCAGCTGTTGATAATAATATTTCCTTTTCACTTTTCAAGAATAATAATATGCTTTACAGTACAAATAGTATCTATAATGAAATTGGATTACTTCCCCGGATACTTCCTGCACCGGCTTATAATGAAATCACATTAGGTGTTAATCAAAATTATTATGAGAGAGAAAAAGTTGAGAATCATGCTATTAATTCAATTTATCACCGTTCATCAATTAATGGTAATGATTATATAATCAAGGTTTCCGATCTGTTTAATAAAGTTGATCTACCATTGTCTGATATAGAACTTGATATTTTCTTATTCGGAATATTTTCTTTGGCCGGAATTCTTCTGTTCATTTTTAGTGCATTACTTGCAGAACAAATATCTTCACCAATAAGACGATTAACGGGAGGAGCCAAATCTGTTGGCGATGGAGATCTAAATGTTGAAATTAATTATGGAACGCGAGGTGAGATTAAGGATTTAATAGATGGATTTAATGCGATGGTTAAAAGACTTAAGCAAAGCCAAATTGAACTTGCAAAATTAGAACGGGAAACTGCATGGAAAGAAATGGCAAAACAAGTTGCACATGAAATTAAAAACCCTTTAACTCCAATGCGACTTAATGTTCAACAATTGATCAAAGCTCATAAAGATAATTCACCAAAGTTCAATACTATATTTGAAAAAGTTACTTCATCAATAGTTACACAAATAGAGATACTTAAAAACATTGCTTCTGAATTTTCAAACTTTGCCCAAATGCCCAAATTAAGTATTTCAAAATTAGATGCTGTTTCTATTATAAAGGAAACACTAAATTTATTTGTAGAAGAAAAGAGGGAAATAATATTCAAACCAAAAAAATCTGAAATATTTATTAGTGCTGACCAAGATCAGTTAAAAAGAACAATTGTAAATCTGATAAGAAATTCCATCCAGGCTGATTCCACCATAATCAACATTACAATTGATACCGACGATGATTACTGTCATCTAAGGTTAAAAGATAATGGAAAAGGAATTTCAAAAGAAAATATTGATAAAGTGTTCGATGAAAACTTTACAACGAAAACAAAAGGAATGGGAATAGGATTAAGTATAGCAAAGAGATTCATTGAGAATATCGGCGGAAAGATTTCTGTTGAATCAACTTCAGATGCCGGAACAACATTTTTATTAACAATTCCATTAGCCGAATGATGTTCGATCTAACTCCACAACAAAAAGCAGCATTCGATTATAAAAATCACATTTCATTGACTGCTAATGCCGGTTCGGGAAAAACTTTTGTTCTCTCTAAAAGATTTGTCGAAATCCTACTAAATGAAGAAATAGATTTATCAAGTATAGTAGCTATCACCTTTACTGATAAAGCAGCCGGCGAACTTAATAAAAAAATTGCCCGCGAGATAGACGAAAGAATTCTTGCGGAGTTAGACTTTGGCAAACGTAAAAAACTTGAAGAGATAAGAAGACAATTAGTTTCAGCCAACATATCAACGATACATTCTTTTTGCATTAATATTTTAAGAGAATTTTCACCGGAAGCTGAAGTAGACCCTAACTTCAGTGTAATAGATCAAGCAACCGCTAATGAAATATTTCAGTTATGTATCGAAGATTCAATTAGTGCAAATATAAAAAATCCGGAGACTTCTGAAGATTTAAAATATATTATCCGTTTTTTCGGTTCTAAAAAAACGTTCATTACTCAATTGGAAAATTCACTGAATCAAAAGAATACGATTGGCCAAATATCTAAGAAATTATATTTAAGATCAGATAATGAGATAGCACTTTATTTCCGCCAAGAATTTGAAACTGTTTTCGATAAAATATTTTCCGTAAGGATTTCGGAAACAATAACAAATCTGAAAATAATAAATGACTTCGTTCTTAAACAAAACAATATTAATAAATATGCAGTGGAAACGGAAAATCTCTTAAGTCATTTTACTGCAAATTTATCTTCAGTAAATAAAATAAAATTTCTTAAACAGTTTATCGGCTCAGCGCTTACAAAGGAGTGCACAGTTCGAAAGCCCGGTTATTTAAGTAAGGGCCGGGAAGAATATCAGAATAGAATTGAAATGATTAATTCGCTGTTTCTTGAACTGCAACCTCTCTTTTCTTTTGATGAAGGCAGCAAACATGAAATTGAGTTAGCCCGAATCGGTAAGACATATCTTAAAATATTTAACATCGTGAACAAATTATATACCGATAGAAAAAAACAAAAAGGCTATCTCGATTTTGAAGATCTTTTAATATTCGTTCAGCAGGTTCTTCTAAGAGAAGAAGTACAAACTTATCTCCAGGAAAAATTCCGTTATATAATGATTGATGAATACCAGGATACAAATGAACTGCAATATGAAATATTCATGCCCATACTTAATAATCTTCGCAGCGGAAATTTATTTGTCGTAGGCGATGAGAAACAAAGTATTTATATGTTCCGTAATGCAGAACTGGAAGTGTTCAACAAAACAAAAAAAGATATTGAGAGTACGGATAAACCGGGCAGACAACTTAGTTTACCTCACAGTTTTAGAATGTCGCCTGCTTTAGTTTTATTCATTAATAAAATATTTTCTAACCTCTTTAGTAATCCGGACCAATTTTTCAATGAAGTTGAACATAACGAACTGATTTGTGCTAAAGACGAAAACGAAATTGGTAAAGTTGAATTGTTAATTTCTGAAGATGAAAATGAAACTAATGAATCTGATCTGGTTGCTGACAAAATATTAAAGTTACTGCATGATAACGAAGCTGAGCTAAAAGATATTGCGATACTTTGCCGTAAACGTGATTCATTTGCTGAACTTGAAAAAGTTTTTGTGAAGAAAAATATCCCATATTCAATTATCGGAGGAAAGGGATTTTACCAACGTCAAACCATTTATGATATTTATAATTATCTCTCGTTCCTGTTGAAGCGGGAAAATGATTCTGCCTTAATGGGAATATTGCGATCACCGTTTTTTAATATTTCCGATCTTCAGCTTTATAAAATATCTCTTTGTGAGGGAAATACTTTTTATGAAAAACTAAAACACTGTTCAGAAAATAATTCCGAATTAAAAGATGTTTATAATAGATTAGACGAAAATTTGTTGATTGCATCCAGCATTGAAATTTATTTGCTCATTAGAAAAATTCTGCTCGAAAGCAGGTATTGGGCTGTGATTGCATCAAAAAAGAATTCGTCTCAAGAAATAGCGAATGTAGAAAAGTTGTTGTTATTGGCGCGTGCATTTACAAAAAAGAGTTTTAAGAATTTGTATGATTTCACTGTTTCAATGCGTGAGTCAATTGAAGATCACGAAGATGAAGGGCAAGCTCAGGTTACACGCGATGAAAACTCAGTAAAGATATTAACAATACATCAAGCGAAAGGATTGGAATTTAAAGCCGTATTCCTTTACAACTGCAACGATACCGTAAAAGATAATTCTGTGAAATCGAAATCGTTAATCTGCGATAAAAATTATGGAGTGATTGCTAAAGTTCCAACTGATGGAAATTACTTCAACAAATATGATACGGCTCCAATTGTCTCGCTCTATAATTATATTATTTACAGGAAAAATCTTGCCGAGATAAAACGATTATTATACGTAGGATTGACTCGCGCTAAAAATTATTTATTTATAAGTGCAGAATTGAAAAAAGAAGAACCAAATAAAAACTCCTTTCTTGATCTAATATTAAAAGGGCTCAATGCCGATCATTCCGCGGCTGAATTTAGTTTATCTTCCGAAGTTCAATTTATGATGCTGATGGATGGTGAATATAAATTTTATAATAAAAACATTTCAATGATTGTTCCTATTAAGAGAGAGATCGAAAATGTAAAATCCATTGGACTAAAAGAGAAACCCGATCTCGAGGGGAAAAGTATTCTCACTCAGAAAATTTTTGATAGACCAAAGCGTGAAATAATTTCGGCAACAAAAATATCTATGTTTACACAATGTCCTGTCAAGTATCAGCTTACTTATGAGTTAGGATACTCAACGATTTATAATCTTGTTAAAGAGCGGTCAAATGAATTTGAATTCAATCAGATTGAAGATGATGAATTACGTCAATATGCACAATTGAAAGGGAAATTAATTCACACTGTTTTGAAAGAGGAAATACCTCAAGAAGAATTATTGAATTATTTAACGGCTCATTTAGCGCCGGAATCGTTTTCAAATGATTCGCAAAGAAATGATTTTCTGTCCTCTTTAATGAATGAAATCGAAAAGTATTACGGCTCGGATACATATCAGACAATTTCAAAAATTGATAATTATAAAAATGAATTTGAAGTATATTGCGAAGAAAGAGAACATTATCTTTACGGCATCATTGATAAACTTATTATCGAAAAGGACAAATTGATAATAGTAGATTATAAAACAGACAATATTAGTCTTGATCAACTTAGCACAAGAGCAGAAAGTTATATTCCTCAGCTTACATTTTATGCTTATGTGTTATCAAAACTTTATAGATCATATAAAAATTTTCAGCTAAGATTAATATTCTTAAAATATACGGATGAACTAATTGTAAAAGATATTAATCATGCTGATTTGGATAAGTATAGTATTGAATTAAATGAAAGCATTAATAAGATTTATAGCAGTAATTATGAGCCAAACTTAAATCATTGTTTTTCTTGCCACTTTGCTCTGGATGGAAACAAATGCGTAAAGATATTTTCATAAGAATCAGTGTTTTATTAATATCAATATTTCTGTTTTCTTGTTCGTCAAAGCCAATCATTCCACTTTTCGAATATCCCGCTGATTGGAAAAATATTAACGAAAGAGAAAAGGTAATTCTTGATTATTCAAAATATTTAAGCGGAAGAAAAATTTTTTTAGATCCCGGACACGGAGGGGAAGACAGAAAAAATAAAAACAGCAAGGGAGATGTAATTGAAGCGGATGTTAATTTACGAGTTGCACTAAATCTAAAAAAATATCTTGAGTCAGCCGGAGTGCAGGTAATTATATCACGTGATAAAGATACTACGGTTCAACTTGGTTACCGCTCCGAATGGGCAAATAAAAGCGGCGCAGAAATTTTTATCAGTATTCATCATAACGCGCCCGGTAAAACAGAAGATGATTTTACAAACTATACTTCAACTTATTATCACGCAAATGAAACAGATTACGAATACGAACCTTCAGATCAGGACATTGCAAGATATATAGAACGTGATCTTGCTTATGTTATGGGCAACCCCGGCGGTCTTGGTTCTTTTGACGGCACCTATTCCGATTATAATATTTATCCGGGGGAAGGATTTTCAGTACTGCGTAAAAAAAATATTCCTGGGGTTTTAGTTGAATGTGCTTTTCACACCAGTCATTTTGAAGAATTACGTTTGAATAATGAAGAGTTCAATCAAATACAGGCTTGGGGTATTTTTAGAGGATTAGCAAAATATTACCGCGCAGGTAAACCGGAAATTAATTTTCTTCCGGATAGTTTGAGATTGGATAATAACATATTGAATGCTTCATTCGGACTAAAAGATTCTGTAGGAATAAATCCAAAATCAATTCTAATTTATTTTAACAAGGAAGAGAAAGAGTTTACATTTGATAAAACAACTAATGTTGTTTCTCTTAAGATTGAAATAATCAATCCTGGTACGTATCAGCTAAGAATTATTGCAGCAAATAAAAACGGGAACCATTCGTTCCCGTATAGAAAAAATATTATTGTTGATGATTCTCTGAAAGTTAATCTTACAAATTAGCTTACGGCGGTTTTTTTGTTATCAATTCTTTCGGTTACATATTTAAAAATGTAGAGTGCAATTGCAGAAGTAAATCCTATAGCTAAAAAATAGTACCAAATTACATGTGCATCTTGATAGTAAACAGCTTTCTGCATCTCTGTTAGACCTAACGGTAATGTTTTGGGATCGGGGCAATATTTATCTAATAAAAATCCCGACATAATAAATCCAACTAATGCTGAAATAAAGGAATGCAAATGGCTGAAGCCAAGATAAACTCCCTCTTCACCTTTTGGTGCAAGAAAGGAAAAATATTCCAGGAATCTTGGCGAGATAAAACATTCTGCAAGACCTTGAATTGCAATGCCGATAATTAGCATTATAGTTATCGGGTGCATCGAAATCAGACCCCAAATAGAAATATCAGTTCCTAAAGCACTTTCTAATGATTGACTGAACGACATTGCAAAAGCAGAGAACGGCATAAGAATCATTCCAACCAACATGGAGGTCACAGCTTTTCGTTTTTTCATAAGATTTGTAATGAGCACAACAAATAAAACAACAACGGCGGGATTAACATTAGCCAGCCACTCCGGGCGGGCTTCATCTCCGCGTAATCGAATAACATATTTTGGCATTGTTGCATAAAGCTGTTGCTGAATTATCCAGAAGCCGCTCACAATTAAAATTAATATTACTAATCTTGGTTGTAATACAATTTTCTTGAGAGATTCAAAAACTTCAGCAACTGTTTTTCCTTTGTGTGAATCATTATTCTGTTTGAAAAAGAAAAGTGCAAAAAGCATTGCGAGAAAGGACATTCCTGCAGAAAAGAAATTCACATATTCTAATCCCATTCCTTGCCTAATGTATGGGACAAAAGTTTTTCCGCTAAAAGCACCGATGTTAACAATCCAATAAAACAAAGCATAACCTCTTGCACGGTTATCTTCATTTGTAGTCTTTGCAACAGTTCCCGTAATTAAGGGTTTAATAAATGAACCGCCGATCAAGGTGATCAATAAAAACAATATGACTAATCCTTTAGTATGAAACATGCCCAGTAGCGAATACCCGGTTGTAAGCAAACCAAATGCAAGCACAAGTCCGTTCCTAAATCCAATCTTATCTGAGATAGCACCGACAAACGGCGGAAGAAAATATAAAAGTGCATAAAAAACACCGGCTACAATTCCGGTTTCGGTATCGGTAAATCCAACTATGTTTGTTAAATAAAGTGTGAGAACAATAAAGAATCCGTAATAAGCAGCTCTTTCGCAAAGCTCCATAAAATTAGCAATCCAAAATTCCTGTGGAAATTTAAATTTGATTTTTGGTTGAGGAGTAGATTGTTGGGTCATGGTTATCCTATTGATAGAAAATGATTGCCAAGTTAGAAAAATTTGTCCTTTAAAAAAATGCTATCCTCAATAATCTTAATGAGATTTGAAAAGAAAAATTCCATAGATTCAACGTCGGAAATAAAAGAATTACTCAAACAGTATTGTTAAGCCTGGAGTTTAAGATGAAAATTTATTCTAAACGTGAACTAAACAACTATTCACTTTCTCTTACTTATGATGACATCAGTTTAATCCCAACAGAAATTTCACGAGTTAAAACCAGATCGGAAGTAAATATAAGATCGAGTTTTCTAGGAAAAGAATTAGCTGTACCAGTAGTTTCAAGTCCGATGGATACTGTAACCGGAGTTGCGATGGCTAAAGAGCTTTCTAATTCCGGATGCCTTGGAATAGTAAATAGATTCGATTCCTCATTAAACGAATTATTTTCAAACGGAAATGTCGTGGAAGGTATTCAAGCAGTTTCTGTTAGTTTAACGGCAGAGGATCAACTCTTGGAAAAAATTGCTTCCAACAATTTGATAGTTTGTATTGATACTGCAAACGCGAACAATGCCCATGTTCTTAATAAATGCGAAGAGATAAAAAAGAAATACAAAGTAAAAGTTATTGTCGGAAATATTGCTCATGGCGGAACGTTGAAACAACTTGTTGATGCAGGTGCAGATGCGGTTCGTATCGGGATTGGGGGAGGAAGTGTATGCACGACTTCAGTTCAAACGGGAATTGGGATCGGGCAGGTTTCTTCAGTGTTAGATACTTACTTTACGCGCAAGGAACAAAAATTAAAAATAGAATTAATCGCTGACGGCGGAATAAAAAGTCCAGGAGATGTTGCAAAAGCACTTGCGTCCGGTGCGGATATTGTGATGCTTGGTAGGATGCTTGCAGGGACAAAAGAAACTCCGGGTGAGGTAATTAAATACAGCGATCAACTTTGGAAAAAATACAGAGGCTCTGCATCGTTTGGCGTAAAGATGAAAGGCGAATTTATTGAAGGTGAAGAGACGATGGTCCCGTATAAAGGAGCAGTAAAAAGTGTAATCAACGCTATCTCGGACGGATTAAAAAGTGCAATGAGCTATTTGAATTGCGAATCATTAGAAGAATTAAAAAAAATAAATACTTTTGGAGTTCTAAGCACAAGTTCTTATTTGGAAAGATTGCCGCGTAAATAATTTTAGAAAATTTTTTCCTCTAATTTTATTTGCTGAATTCAACAGGTTGACTATTGAAGAAAGTTTATGTAACCTCTTTATGATTCTAAACATTTTTAATAGGTACAGATGAAAATAAATGGATCCAAAATACTTTTCTTATTTTTTTATATTTTTTTATTCTCAACTGTTAGTTTCTCACAAACTGTAGGCAAGATATATAGTAAAGAGGAAGCTAATACTTTATTTGGAAACGTGATTGATTCAGCTTCAGTGAGTCTTTGTGATTTGATCTCTGCAATTAATCAAAATCAAAATTATGTTATGTTTCAAATAATCAACGGGGAATTGATAATTCTTGGTGACGGTAGAAAAGTATTATATCCCGTTGGGAAAAACGTTGACCCAAACGAAGTTTTTGCTCTTTATAGTAAATCTAAAGTTGTGGAATTACTTTGCCTGAGTAGTGGTAATACGGTAGCAGTTGAAAAAAGACAAAGTCATCTAACCGTAACGTTTGGACTTAATACTTTAGAAGAATCGTGGCTTTGTCCACCATTTTGTCCATAGCTCATTTATGAATATTCCTGTAACCATATCTATAATTTCAACGGCTATATGGATTTTACCTCCAATTAAACAATATAAGTCAGATTATTTTTATTTTTTTTTAATACTAGCATTTTTAGATGTGATGCAACCCGTTGTATTTTTTTTTCTTCATATGGATCCCCGCCACGTTGCAATTATATTCTTACTTTTTCTAATATCTTCTCTACCGTCTAGTCATAAACAAAGATATTTTTTTATTATTCTTGGAATTTTCACATCTGTATTTTTTTTAGGTTTTTCTTTTCAAAATAGTACATTAACGCTAATTCGCATGGCGATGCATGTTATTATTGTTATAATATTAATTAACTCTTTTGTAAAATATACTCTGAAGGTTAAGGCGGTTAATTTGTTCTTGATAATATTAATAACTTATGAATTGATTACTGTATTTAAGTTTATAGCTGGAATTTTAAGCTTTGAAGAAGGGGCGTTTAGTTATGTAATTGCAACTTTTATTCAAATATTTTTCGGCATTGCCTTTTTGTTTATTTCTTTCAAAACAAAAGACTTTCCCATACATGTAAAAGACTAACCTTTATTAAAGTAAAACTCACCGCTATTTATCAGAACTGATTTATAAGTATAGCCTTACTTATAATTAAATTTTTGCTTTCTTTAATCTCAGTGAGTTACTTACAACAGAAACCGAACTCAACGACATAGCCAATGCACCGATCATCGGGTTTAACATTCCAAAGGCTGCAAGAGGAATTAAAACTGTATTGTATATAAACGCCCAAAATAAATTTTGTTTAATTATCCTTATTGTATTCTTTGAAAGATTAATTGCTTTGGCAACTGTTAATAAATTTCCTTGCACTAAAGTTATTTGAGCTGTTTCAATAGCAACATCCGTCCCGGTACCAATCGCAATTCCAACATCTGCTTGAGCAAGAGCAGGCGAATCATTAATACCGTCACCCACCATAGCAACAATTTCACCTTTACTTTGATACTCCTTCACAATATTAGCTTTTTCATCGGGTAAAACTTCAGATCTAAACTCTGTAATTCCGACTTTTTCTGCAATCAACTTTGCAGTTTTAGAATTATCACCGGTAAGCATAACTGTTTTGATTTTCATCTTACCTAATTCTATTATTGCTTCCGCAGAGGTTACTTTTAATTTGTCTTCAATAGCAATCAATCCTTTCAATTCTCCATCTACACTTATAAATACAATTGTTTTTCCGCTCTCAATCAATTTATCATATTGTTCGTTCATAACATTTGTATTGATCGAGTACTCACTCATCAAATTTAAGTTTCCAATTATCACGGTATGACTATTAACGATTCCTGTTAATCCAAATCCGGATAAATTTTTAAACGTTTCCGGTTGTGATAATGAAATATTTTTTGTCTTTGCTTTTTGTACAATAGCTTCGGCTAATGGATGCTGTGATTTTGATTCGAGAGAAGCGCACAAGTAAACCAGTTCATCTTCTGAAATATTATTCACGATGATTTCAGAAACAACCGGTTTGCCTTCAGTAATAGTTCCGGTCTTATCAAAAACAATTGTAGAAATATTTTGTGCAAGCTCAAGACTTTCGCCGTTTCTAATTAGTATTCCATTTGATGCACCCAAACCCGAACCTACGATTATTGCAGTTGGAGTTGCTAATCCCAGCGCACATGGACAAGCGATAATAAGAACGGCAACAAAATTAACCAGTGCATGGCTGAAAGAATTATGACCACCAACAATAAGCCAGACTAAAAATGTTATTAACGCAATTAGAATTACAACCGGAACAAATACTGAAGCAATTTTATCCACTAATTTTTGAATAGGAGGTTTAGAAGCTTGTGCCTGTTCTACTAATTTAATGATTTGAGCAAGTACAGTATTATCACCAGTCTCTGTTACCTTGAAATTAAATGAACCATTTTTGTTAATAGTTCCGCCAATTACTTTTGAATCAATTGTCTTTTCAACAGGAAGACTTTCACCTGTTATCATTGATTCATCTACGGATGAACTTCCCCAGATAATAATTCCATCCGATGGAATTTTTTCACCTGGTTTAATGACTATAACATCTCCAGCTTTTAAATCGGAAATATTAACAACGGTTTCATTATTATTGACGAGAACCTTTGCAGTTTTGGGCTTCAGTTCCATCAATTTTTTTATAGCAGAATTGGTTTTTTGTTTTGCCCGGTGCTCAAGAATTTTACCCATTAAGATTAGAGTAATTATAACACCGGCAGTTTCAAAGTAAACATGAGGTAATTCGTTATGTATAGAAACTACTGATGGAAATAATGTCGCAATTGTACTGTATCCATATGCAGCACCGGTACCAATTGCAACAAGTGAATTCATCTCGAAAGAAAAATGTTTTAAGTTTGTCCAAAAAATTTTATAGAATCTTTTCCCGCTAATAAAAATTATTGGCGTTGTTAGTATTAATAAAATTTTATATGTCGTATCTACAGAAAAACTCCAGACATTTTGAAAAAAAGAATAATCAATCAACATGCTGATAATAAAAAGTGGAAGTGTGAGAATTAAAGCAAGAAGAAAATCTTTTTTGATTTGATCATAATATTTATCTTTTTCAACCTCGATACTATTTTGGTCCAAAAGCTGTGAATCTTTTGGAGGGATAGAATTTAATTTTAATTTGTATCCGTAACCTTCAAGTTCTTTGGCTATAGAATCTAGGTTGATATTATCATGTTCTAAATTAAACGTAGCACGTTCTGTTGCTAGATTAACGCTGACATTTTTAATACCTTCAAAGCCACCAATAATTTTTTCAACACGTGTTACGCAGCTTGCGCAGGTCATACCCTCGATAGGTAAATTTAATTCTTTCATCATGAACCTTTTATTTCTGAACCTTATACCCTGAATCAGATATAGCATTCTCAATTTCTGTTTGGCTAACTTTAGTCTCATCAAAATTTACTTTTGCAAAACCGATCCCAACTTCAAATGATGAAACATTTAATTTTGATAATTCTTTTTTAACAGCCATTACACAATGATTACAAGTCATTCCTTCGATTTTGAACTCTTTGGTTATCATTTTGCTAAACTCCATTTTTTTGTTGTACGAAAAATAGATTAGTGTAACTAATGTATGTTACATAATTCAGGAAAAATGTTATAAAATTTTAATGATGTTTTTAAATAAAAACGAGCGTGTTTAACTAACTTTGTCTAACGGCTTACGCAAATTATGGGTTTTCAATTTGAATTGACTGGCGGTAAAACCTGTTACTTTCTTGAATTGATTTGAAAGATGCTGAACACTGCTATAACCTAAGTTATAAGCTATTTCGCTTAAAGTATATTCGCCATACTTAATAAGTTCTTTTGCACGTTCAATTTTTTGTAGAATAATATATTGTTCAATTGTAACGCTTTCTAAAGAAGAAAAAAGACTGCTCAGATAGTTATAGTCCAGTCCCAGTTCTTTTTCGATAAGTATAGAAATTTTTTTTGGTTCATTAATCAGATAGTTGCTATCATAAATAATTTTAATAATAAAATTTTTTATTTTCTCTATAGTTTTTGCTTTCTTGTCTTCAATAAGTTCAAATCCGTTCTCTTCCAAGATCAATTTTATTTTATTGATAGGTAAATCTTTGATTGGTGATTCGGTAATTACCTCACCCAGGGAAATTTTTTTAGTCTTAACGCCGATTTTTTCGAATTCTTCTTTTACAACCCGGATACAACGGTTGCAAACCATATTTTTTATATATAAAGAATTTTGCGTTTGCATTGTGTAATGATTTTAATAAGATAGTTATACAATTATTATTTTAGTTTCAAAAGAATCAATTAACTGCTCTTAGGTTTGTTTTTTTGATTTTTCACCTTTAATGTAAACATATCATTTTTCTCTTCATCAGAGTAATTTTCTAAAAGATTACTACCTAAAGATTTAAGATTTTGATTCTGTTCGATTTTATCATTAGTTGTCTTCTTGTTTTGAATGGCATTCAATACTTCTATCCTACTATTTCGAATTAATTTCTTTTTATTGTCTTTTCTGATTTTATCGTTTTTAGTTTTTTTTATTTCAGGTTCTTTTTTGCTGAAGGAATTAATCTTTCTCTCTTCCTTTATTTGAGTAGTATTTTTAGGGGATAAGATGGAAACAGGTTTTAAGTTTTCGCTTTTGTTTAGATAGGAATTATTCAGCGAAGGTATGGGTTTCTTTGGAAGAATTTCATCAACTCCTCCTTGTTTTTTCCTTAATGAGTAAAAGGAAAAAATTAATGTGAAAATAGTTAAAACAATTACAATAATTAATACAGTATATATTATTGGTATGATTTCCATACAGGCAAGATATTAAAATATATTTCCCTTACCAATAGAATGGAAAAGTGTGACCTCAAATTGCTTTGCCCGCACGTGATGCCGATAACGTTACCATATCATATTCATTATTATCACTATAATAATTTAGTACATTCATTTCAGCTAAGTTGGGACCTTGTTTTGGTAGATCCTCTCTATAATTCCTTCTCTCACCAATAGTTCTAAAATTTTCGTTTTGATTCATTATTTCAAGTCTTCTGGTCTCGATAATTTGTGTGTTTTTGGTTCTCTGATTAGCAGAAGTCTTATGGGCTTTTATGTCTTTATTTAGTTCACTTATTCTCGTAAAATATTCACGGGAGTATAATTTGTGTCTATCTGTTTTACTGTTTTCTAAATCCTGTACAAAATGTTTTTTGGCTGAAAAATTATTGTTTATAGTTATTGGTAGTCCTGTTTGTATTTGTTTTGTTATTGGTCTCCTAACGTGATTATTTATTTGTAGCGTATTACTAGCTAAGACTAAGCGGCGAATTGGTATGGGTTCAATAGAATGCGGTAATTTGCTTCTAGCTTTTGCTCTGTAAGATATATATGAAACAATTATCGCAAATAAAAGAAACGAGGAAAATATCAATAAACTGGTGTAAATTATTGGAACGAGAGTCATTTCTTTTTTCCTTTTTTATTTATAAAGACAAATGCTATACCAGCCAAAATATTGTGAGTTCTTGTTGTTTTTACACTTTTAGAAATTTTGTGGATTGGTTTTTGTATTAAAATGAAACAATAAATCACAATTGAGATTAAAATGTGCTTTAAAAAATTAAAGTCATTCCATTTATTTGTTTTTACACGACTTTTTAATATTTTTTGTCTTGCAATTACTGTAACTTAGCTAAAAATTAGAGGTTAGAGATGACGAAAGCTGATATCGTCGAAAAAGTTGCTACGGGTACTGGATTAACCAAATTAGAAACTGAAGCAATAGTTGAAGGATTCTTAAATACTGTTATCCAAGCACTTAGAGATGGAAAGGGTATTGAAATTAGGGGTTTTGGAAGCTACAAAGTAAAGAAGAAAAAAGCCCGTTATGCTCGTAACCCCCGGTCAGGTGAAAAAGTATATGTTGGTGAACATTATGTTCCAACATTCAAATTTTCAAAAGATTTTAAAGCGGCTGTTAATTTAGGAATGAAAGATAATTCTGTAAGTGAATAGTTGATAATTGTAAAGAAAAAGGATTATAAATGATTAAATGTAAAGTTTGCGGAGAAGAAATAGATTATGAAGCTAAGTTTTGTCCCCAATGTGGTG
Organism: Melioribacter sp.; assembly: GCA_012026935.1. Taxonomy (GTDB): domain Bacteria; phylum Bacteroidota; class Ignavibacteria; order Ignavibacteriales; family Melioribacteraceae; genus Fen-1258. The sequence goes on from VEPI01000084.1 coordinate 23,609, forward strand.
CTGCAGTAAAATCAATAGATGATAAACAACGTTTGAAAAAAGAAGATAACAATTCGTTATCAAGTTCTACCAGTTCAAAAAAAAGTAATAAGAAAGAAAAAAATAAGAATGCAAGTCATCAACAAAATTTGGTAAGAACCTTTTCTTTTACAAAACTAATCTACTTAGTTTTATTCTTGGTTGTTGTTGGTGTGGTGATTATATATTCTTCCGGAATCTTTGATAGTTCAGTTCCAGTAGTTCCCACTCAATTTAATGACAAGAATAATCCTCATGCAGGTGTTGATCTTAATAATCTTGAACAGATTAATACTTATGAAGAATTCTTAAAAAAGAATCCGCGAGATAAAGAGACTTTACTTAATCTTGCACACTTGTTAAATGATTCCGGACTGAAAGCAAAGGCAATCGAGAGATATAACGATTATTTAAAACTCGATCCTCAAAATGCAGATGTTCTTGTAGATATGGGAGTTTGTTATTTCGAAACCGGAAAGAATGATGATGCAATAGCTGCGATGGAAAAAGCACTGAAGTACCAGCCGAGGCATCAAATTGCACATTTAAATTTGGGTATTGTAAATTCTGCAGCAGGAAACTCCTTAAAAGCTGTTGAGTGGTGGAAAAAAGCTGTAGAAATTAATCCGACAAATGAAATTGGTAAAAAAGCAGAAGAATTAATCAAAACACATTAATTAAAAGGAGAATGTAAATGCCGTGTGGTAGAAAAAGAAAGCGCCATAAAATGGCTACCCATAAGCGTAAGAAACGCTTGAGAAAAAATCGTCACAAAAAGAAATTGAGATAAAATAATGTTTGATGTATGATGGTTAATGTAAATTATTTTCCATCATCCATCAACAATTGTCCATCTTACTTTAATTAAGTAGGCCACCTTAGCTCAGCTGGTAGAGCAACGCATTCGTAATGCGTGGGTCGGCGGTTCAATTCCGCCAGGTGGCTCATTCTTTTAATTCCCTTCCCCACTTTTCAATTTTTCTGTTCAGTCCTCTTCTATAAACTCTAATTCACTCTTAAGTTCACTACTCCCATTTTTTGCATTATTTACAAAAATAATCTTGACAATTCCCATGAAAAACAGTTATTTTGCATCTGGGTGGGTAATAGTGTTTAATAATCCCAAATAGTGGATGAGCAATGTTTATAGGTAGTTTTAAATACTCTGTTGATACAAAGGGGAGAATAAGTATCCCTTCCATTTTTAAAAAATATGTCAATGAATCTGCCAACGAAACTTTTGTAATGACCCGAGGAATTGTTCAGTGCATTGATATTTATCCTCAAGATTTTTGGCGGGAAGAAGTATTAACACGAGTAAATCAGCTTGATGATTTTGATCCTGAAGAGGCTGCTTTTAAGAGAATGCTTTTTGAATTAGCTGCAGAATATAAACTTGATTCTCAATCAAGATTATTAGTTCCAAAAAATTTATTGGAATTCGCCGGTATTGAACGGGAAGTTTTTATTCTCGGACAAAATAAAAAGATCGAAATCTGGAACCCTGAACTTTACGAATCTCAGAAAAAAGAGAACACTAAGCCGTTTGCTGAAATTGCAAAACAGATAATGCAAAAAAAACCGAAATGAGTTTTCATACACCTGTGCTTTTAAATGAAAGCATTGATTTTTTAATTACAAAAAAAAATGGAATTTATTTCGATGGTACGGCGGGATTTGGCGGACATTCGGAGAAGATTTTAGAAAAAATAAACAGTGACGGAAAATTAATTGCAACAGATAAAGATTCCAAAGCATTTGATTATTGTAAAGAAAAATTTAGTAAAGACAAAAGATTTTCGATTTACAGAACAAGTTTTACAGACATTGATTCAATATCAAGGATCGAGTTCATTGACGGTTTTGACGGCATCTTAGCGGACTTGGGTGTGTCTTCTTTCCAATTGGATTCGGTAGAATCCGGGTTTACTTTTAGAGAAGATGCGGCTCTTGATCTCAGGATGGATATTGAAAAAGGAATTACTGCCTCAGATTTACTGAATAAATTTTCACAAGAAGAAATTACAAAAATCTTATTTGAGTACGGCGAAGAAAAAAATGCCAGAATGATCGCCCAGAAAATTATCAACTTTAGAGCAGCCGAAAAATTTTCTCGTACAACTCAACTCAAAAATATTATTGAACAGGTTACACCACAAAGATTTCATACCAAAACCTTATCAAGAGTTTTTCAAGCATTAAGAATTTATGTAAACAATGAATTGGAAGAATTGAAAATATTTTTAGATAAGTCGGTAACATTATTAAAACCCGGAGGAAGAATAGTTGTTCTGTCATATCATTCATTAGAAGATAGAATTGTTAAAGAAAAAATTAGATACGAAAGCTTGGATTGTATTTGTCCGCCGGGAACACCGATTTGTATTTGTAACAAAGTGCAAAGATTAAAAAAAATAACAAAAGCATTAACTCCTAGTGAATTAGAAATAAATATCAATCGTAGAGCAAGAAGTGCTAAAATGCGTGTAGCGGAAAGAGTTTAATGAAAAAAGGATCGTCATTAAAAAGTTTTATTGTAATTATTACAGCAGTTGCAATTTTACTTTTTACTTACGTAGCAACTGTAACTGAGATTAAAAGAATGAATAGACTAAAAATAAGCAAACAAGATTCACTCAATGTTAAGCTAAACCTTGCTGAAGGAAAAATGGTAGAGATCCAAAAATGGACAGCAGAAGATAGAATTGTTGTTTATGCTCAGGATTCTATCGGACTTATCCGCCCTAGTGATAATTTAGAAACAATATCAGTATCTAAAGATCAAATCAAACAAGTTGAAAAGTTATTAAGTCAGAAATATGATTAATTCACGTGCACTTATTATAGCAGGATTACTTCTACTGGTCTTTGTTTTATTGATCGCAAAACTATTTACAATTCAGATTTCCAAACATGAATATTATACACTTATTGCAGAGAGACAGCAAAATAAACCGCAAAGCGTTAAAGCTGAACGCGGTACAATTAAAGATGCAAACGGAGAAGTTCTTAGTTACACAATGGATAATATTTCATTTTATGTGGACAGAAGAATGATGACACCGCAAAGAGCTGATTCAGTTGTATCGGTTTTTTCAAGAGTCTTTGGCAAACAAAAAATATATTATAAAAAATTAATAGATGATGGCTTTACAAATGTTTGTTTGGAAAAAAAAGTTTCTATGGATAAAGCTTTCCAAATAAAAAAGAATGTTATTGAAGGACTCTTCTCGGAAGAAGACTTTAGCCGTATCTATCCATACGGAAGTTTGGCTTCGCACGTGTTGGGATATGTTAATCGTGATATGATTGGAGTGGAGGGCATCGAAAAAATTTATGAAAATGAATTAACCGGGACCGACGGTATGTACACTTATGAACGTGATGTATTGGGAAGAATTCTCTCTATTGATGAAAACATATCTAAGGCGGCCGTTACTGGAAATACTATCAACCTAACCATTAATAAAACATATCAGAAAATATTAGAAGAAGAATTATCAACCGGGCTGCAAAAATATAGCGGCCAATCTGCTGTCGGAATAATAATGAATCCTAATACGGGAGAGATTCTTGCACTTGCAAACTTGCCCGATTTTGATCCGGCGAACTATGAATTATTTCCCGCAGACTCACGGCGTAACAGAGCAATAACCGACACATATGAACCAGGATCAACTATTAAAGCTGTCACCATGTCAATTTTATTTGATCGTGGATTAGCGAAAGAGAATGAAGTTATTAATACAGAGAATGGAACATTCGTTTATAAGAACGTAAAGATTCAAGATTCTCACAAACACGAGAATCTTACAGTCCGTCAAGTTCTTGAGCAATCAAGTAACATTGGAATGGCGAAGCTTTCAGAAAGAATTGATGATGAAACTTTTTATAAATATTTACGTGATTTCGGATTTAGTAATGCAACTTCAGTTGATCTTCCTAGTGAAGCTAAGGGTCTCCTAAAAAAACCGGGAAGTTTCTCTGCGATAACAAAACCATTTGTTTCATTTGGTTATGAAATAGCTGTTACACCTCTTCAAATGATTACTGCTTATAGTACAATAGTTAACGGCGGTACATTATTGCAGCCGTTCATTTTGAAATCTATTACAGATCCTAATGGAAAAATCATTTTAGAAAATCAAACGAAAAAAATTAGAAATGTTATCGAAAAATCAACATCCGATTTAATTAAAAATTTTATGGTTGGAGTTGTAGAACATGGCACTGGTATCGAAGCTCAACTGCCCGATGTTCTAGTCGGAGGTAAAACAGGAACATCACAACAACTCGTGAATAAATCATATTCAAATAGGCAGCACAATTCATCGTTCATAGGATATTTCCCGGCAGATAATCCAAAAGTAATTTGTTTTATTCTTATCAACGCCCCACAAGTTGGTCAGTATGGCGGGTTAGTTGCAGCACCAATTTTCCATGAGGTTGCAAAAAGAATGATAGAAACAGATCTAAGTTTAGCACCGAACAAAAAGAAAATTGAAAGAAAACAAAATTTAATTGATCAACTGGTAGCTGATATTAAAACTGCACCTAAAACAAAATCCATTTCATTCTCAAACATCGGAGACAAATCGTTAACAAATATTTCTTCAAGAAAAATTTATAGTGAAAACACAACGGCTATGCCTAATCTTATTAATCAATCAATGAGAGATGCGATCGCTCAGTTAAATGAAATCGGGATGCTGTATAAAGTTGTTGGAAGCGGCAAAGTTGTTTGGCAAAATCTTGAACCGGGATCTAATATTGTTCCCGGCTCAATCTGTCTTATTAAATGTGAACCGTTATTAAAAAAAGTAAGTGCAGGAACGAACTGAATGAAGCTTTCTGATTTGTTAAATAAGGTGAAAACTATTCAAGTTACCGGCAATGCCGAGCTGAAAGAGATCACCGATATAACAATTGATTCACGCACTTCATCAAACAATTCACTCTTTTTTGCTATTGAAGGATTCAAAACAGACGGACATAATTTTATTAACGATGTAATTAACAAAAGTGTGGCTGCAGTTGTATTACAAAATCCGAAAGTTATTCCGGATCAAATATTCTCTCACTCGGGGTGTGTTAAGATTGTTGTTCAAAACAGCAGGAAATCTTTAGCGGAGTTCTCAAATATTTTTTACGGAGAACCTTCAAAAAAATTAAATCTAATTGGTATAACCGGGACAAAAGGAAAAACAACAACTGCTTTTTTTATAAAGAATATTTTCGAACAAGCTGGATTCAAAACTGGATTGATCGGAACGATTGCAAATTATATCGGCAAGAATGAAGTGAAGACTTTGCTAACTACTCCGCAGTCTCACGAGATTAATTCTTTATTGGCACAAATGGTAAACGAAAACTGTACGCAATGTGTAATGGAAGTTTCTTCCCATGCTCTCAGATTGAATAGAATTGATTACTTGAATTTTGGGACTGGGATTTTTACAAACATTACATCCGATCATATGGATTATCACAAAACTTTTAATCACTATCTCGAATCGAAAAAGATTTTGTTTGATTTGATTCCTGCTTCGGGAAAAATCGTTTATAATATAGATGATAACAATTCTTCAAAGTTGATAAAAGATTCCTCAGCACAAAAGTTTTCTTTTGGAATAAGCGAAAAGGCTACATGCAGAATAAAAAATATTACGTATTCACTCGAAGGAACAAATTTTGATTTAAGCTGGAAAGGAAAGGATTATCATCTAACAACAAGTTTGGTCGGGCATTTTAATGCGTTCAATGCCGCATCCGCTTTTGAAACTTCAGTTGTAAACGGAATTGATTATCAAACAGCAATTGATGGAATAAAAAATACTCCGCAAGTACCCGGAAGATTTGAAGTTATCTCAAAGAAAAATAAAAAAGTTATTGTTGATTATTCACACACAGCAGATTCACTTAAACAAGCTTTAACAGCTGTACAGTATATCGTAAAGCAAGAAAGACCAATCTATACTGTATTCGGCTGCGGCGGAGATCGTGATAGAACAAAGCGTCCTATCATGGGTGATATAGCCGCTTCAATGAGCGACCGAATTTATGTTACATCTGATAATCCGAGAACTGAAGATCCGTTTATTATCATTGATGAAATTTTGAAAGGCATCAAATCAAATAACTATCGAGTTATTGAGAACAGAGAGGAAGCAATTCGTTCCGCAATCTTTGAGAGCGAGGACAATGCAGTTATTCTTATTGCCGGCAAAGGTCATGAGAACTATCAAGAAATTAACGGTGTTAGAAAACACTTTTCTGATAAAGAGCTTGCTCAAAAATATTTGGCTGAATGGGCAAAATAAAAATTACAATCGAGGATTTATTTAATATTTCATCTGCGGTGATTTACAATCCCGACGCATTTAAATCGGTATCGAATGTTGAGATTGATTCACGCAGAGTTAAAAAAGGAAGTTTGTTCGTTGCTGTTAAAGGGGAAAAATTTGACGGACATGATTTTATTCTCGATGCTCTTAAGAAAGGGGCAGAAGCAGTAATTATTGATTCGAGGAAGTTGAAGAAATTTAGCTTCCTCGAAATTCCTGTTATTACTGTTAACGACACAACAAAGGCTTACGGGGAGCTTGCTGGAATTTGGCGTAACAAAATTTCAGCAAAGGTAATTTCAATTACAGGAAGTAACGGTAAAACAACGGTTAAAGAAATGATTGCTGCTCTGCTAAGTGAAAAATATAATGTTATCAAAACTGAGGCGAACAACAACAATCACATCGGTGTACCGTTAACAATTTTAGGAACAGATGAAAAATGTGAAGCATTAATTCTGGAACAAGGCACAAATCATTTTAATGAGATTGAATATACGGCAAACATTTCAAGACCGGATTATGCATTGATTACAAATATCAGTGATTCACATTTGGAATTTTTAAGGAACAGAGAGGGCGTATATAAAGAGAAATCAGCTCTTTTTGATATTACCGAAATACATGGCGGAACAGTTTTTTTGAACATGGACGATCCAGTTATAAAAAAACATTCTAAAAATTATTGGAACAAAGTTACATATGGATTTAACGGCTCGGCAGATGTGAAGGGGAAAATTTTAGGCTACACAAATGAAGGTAATTCTCGTGTTCAGCTTAAATCTAAAACCCTCTCTTTCGCCTTTAGGGAGGGTTTTAGAGAAACTATTCCTCATTTGTATGGAGAAGCAAATGCAAAAAATTTCTTAGCAGCTGCTGCAGTAGCTCTTAAACTAGGGTTGAAAGAAAAAGAAATTCTCAACGGAATGAAAAATATTAAACCGGTTCATGGAAGATTAGAAGTAAAGAAATTTAAGGAAGCTGTTGTAATAGATGACACTTACAATTCAAATCCAATTTCTGTTGAAAACGCAATAGATTTAATTAAAAAAATTAAAACGCATAAAAGAAAAATTATTGTACTCGGAGATATGTTTGAGCTTGGCAAACAATCTGAAAAACTACATAAAGCTTTGGCAAAACTATTTTCACCGGAGAAAAATTTATTTGTTCTTACTACCGGTATTATGATGAAGCATCTAAACAAAGCACTCAGAAAGAAAAATGTAAAATCAATTCACTTTCACATTCGCGAAGCTCTGTCTCTCTATTTGCAGTACGAAGAAATAGAGAACTCGGTTATTCTGGTAAAAGGTTCACGCGGAATGAAAATGGAAGAATTTATTAACGTACTGGAGAAAAGGTTTGAATAATGTTCTACTATTTGTTTGAGTACATAAATAAAACTTTTAATCCGCCGGGATTTGATGTATTCCGTTTCTTAACATTTCGCTCTGCGATTGCGGCTATTACTGCTTTGTTGATCTCATTCATCTTTGGACCCAAAATAATCGGACGATTAAAGAAAAATCAAGTTGATCAGCCGATCCGCGAAGAAGGACCTCAGACTCACAAAAAGAAACAAGGTACACCTACAATGGGAGGTTTAATAATTCTTTTATCCGTAATTGTTCCGGTTCTGTTGTGGAGTGATATTAAAAGCGCATATATAATTTTAGTTTTGTTTGGAACAGTATTTTTAGGCGGTGTCGGTTTCTTAGATGATTATTTAAAAGTTGTGAAAAAAGTTCCTCAAGGATTAATTGCCCGTTACAAATTATTAGGACAAATTTTTGTCGGTCTAATTGTTGGGTTTGCAGTTTACTACTTACCGGAATTTGCACAGTACAATACACAAACGACTTTGCCGTTTTTCAAAAACCTGAATTGGGACTTTTCCTATCTATATATACCATGGGTTGTTTTCATCATTACAGCACTTTCTAACGCAGTTAATCTTACAGACGGACTCGACGGACTTGCAATCGGTTCTATCATAATTGTAATGCTTGCACTTGCAATAATAGTTTATGTAACCGGCAACGTTATCTACGCAGACTATTTAAATATAATTTATTTACCAGGCAGTGGTGAATTAACAGTTTTCATCGCGGCATTGATCGGTGCCGGACTAGGATTTCTATGGTTCAATTTTTATCCGGCTCAAGTTTTTATGGGTGATACTGGTTCTCTTGCACTAGGTGGTGCCTTTGGTGTGATGATGATACTGGTTAAAAAAGATTTATTGATTCCTATTCTTGGCGGAATATTCTTTATCGAAACACTTTCTGTAATTATTCAGCGGCTTTATTTCAAATACACAAAGAAGAAATACGGTGAAGGTAGAAGAATTTTTAAGATGGCTCCGATTCATCATCATTTTGAACAGTTAAATTGGGCGGAACCGAAAATAGTTATCCGGTTCTATATCATCACAATAATTTTAGCATTAATGAGTTTAGCTTCATTCAAGATAAGATAATGGATATACGAGGGAAAAAAATATCGGTCATTGGTGCTGTTCGCAGCGGATTAGGTGCTGCCAAGCTAGCAAAAAAACTTGGAGCTATTCCGTTTGTGAGCGATAGTAGTTCTGAAAAAGATTTAGCTGATTCAATTTCAGTTTTGAATTCTGAATCCATTGCATTTGAGTGCGGCGCTCACACAGAGAAAATTTATGATTGCGATCTTATTGTAACAAGTCCGGGTGTTCCCACAAACTCTGCAGTACTAACCAATGCGCTGAAAAAAAATATTAAAGTAGTTAGCGAAATTGAATTTGCGTCGTGGTTTTGTAAAGGAAGTGTTATTTCAATAACTGGTACAAATGGCAAAACAACTACAACAGCATTGATGAACTATACTTTGAACCAAGCTGGAATTAAATGTTACTCGGCAGGAAATATTGGCGAAGCTTTTTCCGAGATCGTACTTGATGTGAAAGAAAATGAATTTGTATCGCTGGAAACTTCCAGCTTTCAGCTGGATTTTATAGAACAGTTCAAACCGCATTTTTCAATGATATTAAATATCACCCAGGATCATCTTGATAGATATAATAACAACTTCGATGAATACATCTCCGCAAAAATTAAAATTACGAAGAATCAAAAAGAAGAAGACTTTTTTATTTATAACGCAGATGATAAAAACATAAAAAATAATTTGAAGAACAAGAAAGTTCAGAAACTTGCCTTCTCGTTATTAAGTGAAGTTCCAGCCGGCGCTTTTTATAAAGAAGGCAAGATCTACTTTTCATGGTTCGGAAAAATTAGTGAGATCTGTTCTGCAAGCGATTTGTTTATAAAAGGTGAACATAATATTGCAAATACACTTCCTGTTCTTATCATAGCCAAATTATTAAATGTTCCTCATCAAAAAATTAGAAATGCATTTTCATCATTTAAGGGAGTTGAACATAGAATTGAATTTGTACGCGAATTTAACGGTGTAGAATATTACAACGATTCAAAAGCAACCAATGTTGATTCCGTTTACGTAGCTCTAAAAAGTTTTGATAAACCGTTGTACTTGATACTGGGTGGAAAAGATAAAGGAAACAATTACGATCAGATTAAAGAGCTTGTTAAACAGCATGTTGCAAAAATATATGCAATCGGTTCATCAGCACAGAAAGTTTATGATTATTTCAATTCTATTGTTTTAACCGAAATCAAAGAATCGCTTAAAGCATGTGTTGAAGCAGGAAGAAATGAAGCACAGCCCGGTACAGTTGTATTGCTTTCACCGGCTTGTGCAAGTTTTGATATGTTCAAAAATTATGAACATAGAGGAAAAGTTTTTAAGGAAGAAGTAAACAAATTGGTTTGATGAATACATCCGTTAAAATATTGATTGGTTTAGTTGTGGGATTTATTGCCCTGGGCGCAATTATGGTTTTTACTGCCAGCGGTACTTACAGCTTTTCCAGGTTTAACAGTTTTTACTTTTTGTTCAAATCACATTTATGGAAAGTAGTTGCAGCGATTGGTATGATGATATTTTTTTCCTACTTCCCGTATGATAAGTATCGTGAGTATAGCAAATTGGCGCTAATACTAATTATTGCCGTGCTGATTTTTACTTTTCTTTTCGCACCAAAAGTTAAAGGTGCTCAGCGATGGATTGATCTCGGATTTTTGCAATTCCAACCTTCCGAAGCGGCGAAAGTTATTTTGATTGTTCATTTGGCTGTGATGCTGGAAAGAATGGGTGATGAACTAAAAGATTTTAAGAAAGGATTTAAGCTTCCGTTGTTCTGGATTATAATAGTTAGCGGATTAATTTTTATACAGCCTAATGTAAGTACAAGTCTGATTGTTGCCGTTACATCTTTTGTGATCCTATTTGTTGCCGGTGCAAGAATGAAACACATACTTGGAATTATTGTTCCGTCAATATTAGTTCTTGGATCCGGAATGATGATTTTCAAACACTCACGTGAACGAGTTATGACATTTATAGAAAGTTTGATAAACGGCGGTGACATAAATATTCAAGTGAAGCAGGCAAAAATTGCTTTAGGGAGCGGGGGACTTTTGGGAGTTGGATTAGGACATAGCAGGCAAAGTGATTTATTTCTTCCGGAATCATACGGCGATTTTATTTTTTCAATCCTTGGTGAAGAACTTGGTTTTATCGGCACAATAGCAGTGTTGTTCTTATTCCTTTTTTTGTTCGCTGTTTGTTTGGTCATTGCCAAAAAAGCACAAGATAGATTTGGTCAGCTTCTCGTTCTTGGTTTAGGATTCAACATAATAGTTAGCGCATTTATAAATGCTTGTGTGGTTACAGGATTAATTCCAACAACAGGAATCACTTTTCCATTTATCAGTTTTGGCGGAACATCTATAATTCTATTTGCAGTATCTATTGGAATAATTGTAAACGTTGGAAGACAAACAGTGAAGACAACAGAATTAAAAATTGCTCAGGTGTAATGAAGAATAGAACTCCATATAGTTTTGTATTTGCAGGCGGTGGAACCGGCGGTCATTTATATCCGGCACTTGCTGTTGCACAGCAAATTCTGTTAATGAAACCTGAAGCGGAAATATTATTCGTTGGCGCTAAAAATAAAATTGAAGAAAAAGTTGTTCCTGAATATGGTTTTAATTTTAAATCAATTTGGATTAGCGGATTTTCCAGAAAATTATCTTTAAGCAATCTGTTGTTTCCTTTAAAACTTTTGGTTTCGGCAATTCAATCTCTGATGGTCAATTATAAATTTAAACCACGAGTTGCAGTCGGAAGCGGAGCTTATGTATCCGGTCCGGTAATTTGGGCAGCTTCGGTTCTAGGATCAAAAGTAATTCTGCTTGAGCAGAATAGTTACCCTGGTGTTACAAATAGAATGCTTGAAAAGAAAGCAAACGAAATTCATATCACTTTTGAAGAATCAAAAAAATATTTCAAAGACGAATCAAAGTTGAAATTAAGCGGCAACCCGATTAGAATAAATTTAAAATTGAGCGATAAATCCGAAGCGAGGAAAAATTTCGGTTTGAGTGAATTGAAAAAAGTATTGCTGATAATCGGTGGAAGCGGCGGTGCGGGATCAATCAATCTGGCAGTAGCAGAAAATTTAAAACAATTAGTATCGAACAACATACAAATCATCTGGCAGACCGGTCAATTTTATTTTGAACAGTATAAAGGATTCTCACATGAATCCGTAAAAATATTTCCGTTCATCAGAGATATGTCGGCGGCTTACTCGGCGGCGGACATTGTACTTGCACGTTCCGGTGCAACAACAATAGCGGAAGTTTCATTTTTGTCGTTGCCGGCTGTATTTGTTCCTTCGGCAAATGTTGCGGCTAATCATCAGTATATGAATGCTAAAGCTTTGAAAGTTGCAAACGCGGCAGAGTTGATAGAAGATAAAAATTTGAAAGACGAATTTTTTCCGGTAGTGAATGAATTAATCTTTAATGAAGTACGCCAGGAAATTTTGAAAAAAAATATTTCATCATTTGCAAAACCATCAGCTGCAAAGATAATTGCTGAAAGTGCAATCAGATTTGCAGAGATAATATGAGACTTAAATTATGATGATGACTATTAAAAATGTTCACTTTATAGGTATCGGCGGAATTGGAATGAGCGGTATCGCAGAAATTTTATTAAGCCAGGGATTTAACATTACGGGTTCAGATTTAAATAAAACAGAAGTTACCGAGCGATTGGAAAGTTTAGGTGTCAAAGTTTATGAAGGACATTCACCGGAAAACTTGAAAGAAGCCGACGTGGTTGTTTATTCATCGGCAGTTAATCTTGAAAATCCGGAAGTGAAAGAAGCATTAAAAAGAAAAATTCCGGTGATCAAACGTTCGGAGATGCTTGCCGAATGTATGAGAATGAAATACGGAATCGGAATTGCCGGTACGCACGGTAAAACAACAACAACATCAATGGTAGGATTAGTCCTAACGGAAGCAGGAATTGACCCGACAATTATTGTTGGCGGAAAATTGAGCGGTCTTGGCGGAACAAATGCACGTCTAGGTCAAGGAGAATACATTGTTGTTGAAGCTGATGAATTCGATAGAACGTTTTTAAAATTAACTCCGGTTATTGCTGCTTTGACCACTCTTGAGAGAGAACATTTAGATACATACAAAGATTTGAATGATATAAAATCTGCATTCGTAGAATTTGCAAACAAGGTTCCATTCTTTGGTTTTGTTGTTCTTTGTCTTGATGAACCGGCTCTTCAGGATGTTATTCCGCAGATCAATAAAAAAATCTTTACTTACGGAATAACTCCGCAAGCAGATATACGTGCAACAAATATTTCTCATTCGGAAAATCATTCTGAGTTTAGTGTGATTTATCTTGGTAAAGAACTTGGAAGAATCAGAATCAATATTCCTGGATTGCACAACATAAAAAATTCTCTGGTTGCAGTAACAATTGCAAAGGAAATGGGCGTTGAGTTCAGTGTAATCAGGAAATCTCTAGAATCATTTAACGGTGTTTACCGCAGATTTGAAGTAAAGTACAACAAAGAGGTAATGGTCATTGATGATTACGGTCATCATCCGACAGAAATAAATGTAACGTTGGATGGGATCCGACGCGGATGGAATAGAAGATTAGTGGCAGTATTCCAACCGCATTTGTATTCACGGACAAAAGATTTTTATGCTGAGTTCGGTCGTTCATTTCTAAACTCGGATGTATTTATCTGTACCGATGTATATCCCGCAAGAGAAAAACCTGTTGAAGGAATTACAGGTGAACTGATTGCCAACATTGCGAAAGATTTTGGACATAAGAATGTTTATTACGAACCCGATAAAACAAAAATTCCGGAACTGCTTCAAAAAATTTATAAAAAAGATGACCTCATTATTACAATGGGTGCTGGTGATATATGGAAGTACGGTGAAAAGTTTGTTGCATTTTTAAAAGAGAAAAAGAAATAATTAATGACTAAGACTATAAAAATATTAAGCACGCTCTTTTTAATTCTGGCTATTGGATTGATTATCTATCTATCGGTTGGATTGAAAAACGAGGTTGACTATAAAATAAGTTTGATCTCTCTTGATGGGAATATTCATTTATCAAAAGAACAGTATTTAAGCTATGCAAATCTGCTTGATAAGAATAATTATGATAAGCTGACACTTCAAATCATAAAAGATAGGATTGAAAAACATCCTTACGTTCAACAAGCAGAGGTACGTTACGACGGCAACAGTAAGGTTTCAGTAAAAATAATCGAAAAAACATTTGACTCAATATTAGTAGACAGTACAAACCAATATATAATTACGGAAAGTCTTCAAATACTTCCGGTATTTCCGCAGACTAAGAAAATTGATTACCCGATCATTTCAAATCCGCTTCTTGGAAACGGAATGAAAATTTTATCTTCACTAAAAAATATTAACGACATCGTATTAGCATCGAAAATTATAACTACGGTAAAATTATTAAATCCGGAGTTGTACGATGGCTTATCTTCAATTGATTTGCAAAACGGAAACGATGTTGTTCTCTATTTCTCAAGTATGAATTATCCGGTAATAATTGGAAGGGGAAACGAAATTAGAAAAATAATCTACTTCAATAATTTCTGGACTTATTTGAAGGGAAAAGAAATAAATAATTACATGGAGTATGTGGATTTGCGTTACGGCGGACACGTATATCTAGGAATTACAGAACAGAATAGCCAGGAGGGTCAAAATAAATCATGAAAAAAAATGTAATAGCAGGACTTGATCTTGGAACAACAAAAGTTTGTGCGGTAATAGCGGAACAGGTTGAGAATAATCTTAACATTCTCGGATTTGGCGTAGCTCCTTCCGAAGGATTGAATCGCGGATTGGTTGCTAATATTTCTAAAACTGCTGATGCGATTAATGAAGCAATGCATATTGCTTCCAATAGAGCAGGTCTAACAGTTAAAGAATTAAATGTTGGAGTTGCAGGCGAGCACATAACTAGTTTACGTCACAGAAATTATGTAACGATAAATAATCCTGAACGGGAAATAACAGAGCAGGATTTGGATCGCTTGAGAGCCGATGTTCAGACTATTAGAATTCCTTCCGACCGCCAGATACTTCACATCATTCCCGAAGAATATTCAGTTGATTATCAAGGTGGAATTGATGACCCGATCGGTATGTGTGGTTCACGCTTGGAAGCTGTGAATCATGTAGTTCTTGCTTCGATACCTGCAATTCAAAACATAAAAAAATCTGTTGAGCGTGCGGGATTTATGGTTAAAGATTATGTGCTTCAACCTATTGCGTCAAGTTTTGCTGTGCTTGATGAAAACGAAAAAGATTTAGGTGTGTTGTTGATTGATATCGGCGGCGGAACAACTGATATAGCTGTCTTTCACCGTAAAGCAATTAAACACACAAAAGTAATTGGAGTTGCAGGTAATCAGGTTACAAACGATGTGCGCGAGACTTTAGGAATTGTAACTGCCGATGCGGAAAAACTTAAAAAAGAATACGGCTACGCTACCGAACATGCGATCATTAAAGATGAAGATATTTTTATTAAAGGTGTTGGCGGAAGAGGAAACGTAAAAATTCCTTTATCACTGCTTACACAAATAATCAGTGTCCGGATGAAAGAATTATTTGCACTTATTGATAATGAACTGCGTCAAGCCGGATTCAAAAATAAAATTAAGGCAGGGGTAGTACTAACCGGCGGAGGATCATTACTAAAAGGTTGTACGGAATTAGCCGAAGAAGTTTTTGGAATGCCTGCTAGAATCGGTGTTCCTCTTGATCTTGGTTCAGGTTTATCGAACGAAGTTGAAAGTCCTGAGTTCGCAACGGTTGCAGGATTAATTAGAGGTATACCGGGAAAATCATCTTCAGAACAATTTACAACAGTAAAAGCAAGTGGCTCAGAACATAAATTCAATGTGAGCAAATTATTCAAAAGATTACAAGAATTTTTTGATAAACTATAAAAATACCACAACAAGGAGGAGTTATGTCCACAATGGAAAAGAGACCCCGTTTCTTCACTCTTGAAACACAAAGACCGATGTCTGCACAATTAAAAGTAGTTGGTGTAGGCGGAGGAGGTTGCAACGCAATTGACAGTATGATTGAACGCGGATTATCCGGCGTTGAATTCATTGCTGTAAATACAGACGCTCAAGTTCTCGAAGAGAGTTTGGCTACTCACAAAATTCAAATCGGGACAAATGTAACACGCGGACTTGGAGCAGGCGCAGATCCTAACGTAGGAAGAAAAGCAGCTGAAGAAGATCGCGATAAGATTACCCGTATGCTTGAAGGAAGCGATATGGTTTTTGTGACATCGGGAATGGGCGGCGGAACCGGAACAGGGGCAGCTCCGATTGTTGCATCTATTGCTAAAAGTCTTGGCGCACTCGTCATCGGAATTGTTACTAAACCTTTCACATGGGAAGGTAAACAACGCATGAAAAATGCAGATGAAGGAATTACAGAACTGCGTCAATTGGTAGATAGTCTGATTGTAGTACCGAACAGCAGAATACTAAGTATTATTGATACAGCTACGGCAGCAAAAGCTGCATTCAACAAACCAAATGAAATTCTATTTGAAGCAACCCGCGGTATAGCTGATATAATTACCGTTAAAGGAATTATCAATGTTGACTTCGCAGATGTAAGAACTGTTATGAGAGATAGCGGACAAGCATTAATGGGATGTGGAATTTCCAGCGGAGAAAATCGTTCTGTTGAGGCAGCACAAAAAGCGATTTCATCACCGCTGCTTGAGGGTGTTTCAATAAAAGGTGCAAAAAATATTCTTCTAAATGTTACCGGTCCTACAAATATGACGATGGCGGAAGTAGAAGCCGGAAATAATGTGATCTTTGAAGCTGCCGGAGAAGAAGCAAATGTAATCTTTGGAACTGTTATTAAAGATCAGATGAATGAATATGTCTCTTATACAGTAATTGCAACCGGATTTGAAACTAAGGCGAGCTCAAATCCAATCAGCAATTTGAAAACGGAAAAAGCAGAAAGAAAACGTGAAGAGAAAAAAGTTGTAGGCATGGGCGGGTTCCCAACCAAACGCGGTGCAATAGAATTAGAAAACAGTGACGACCTGAATGTTCCTACAATCTTAAGAGTAAAGAAAACAAATCCTGATTTGTTTGATCAAAGCGGATTGGAAACCGGATTTAAAGCTGAAAAAAATGATTATGAAGAGAACGATTATTACAGCAATAAGAATAGAGATGAAGAAGACAGTTCATCATTCTTAAGAAAGATTATGGATTAAAGTTTTTCCTTTATAGTAACAACAAAATAAAGGAGTACTATGAACGGACTAATATTATTAGGTGCAATGCTTCTTTTTATAGCGCTCTTTACAACAAAGGCTATCAGGATTATTAAGTATTTAAAATCTGATAGCGAATAATTCGGCATTATTAAAGGCCGTTATTGGTTTTCTCCTTGTTGTGGTGAACAGATATGAAAATCAATGCGGCCTTTATTTATTAATGTAAAGTTAGTGATTAATAATTTCCGTTTTGTTAATGGAATTGCTAATTTTATCCACCAAAAAGACACACAAATTAATCCTATGAAAAAATTATTATTCCTTATTTTGATGTTAATTTCACTTTGTACATCGTTTGCCCAAGAAGGTGAGGATGTAGGCTGGGTCGGAAGATTTGGCGCTGCAGGCGGGTTATCTCCAACTTTTGTTTTTCCAAATGTTGATGCAGTAAATACTCAAATAAAAATTATGGGTTTAGAAAATCTTTCCAGTAAAGGAATGATTGTTTACGGCGGCGGCGGCTATGCTTACATAATGCTTGTGGATAATTTAAGAATTGGCGGGATTGGATTAAGCGGAACCCAAACTTCAAGCGGCACTAACAATGGATTTAATAAAGAAGTAAAATATAATTATGGACTTGGTGGAGTAACTGTTGAGTATTCTTTACCATTCATAAAAAATATTGCGGTTTCGGTTGGAGCTATTATAGGAGCCGGATCTTCCAGTATAGAGATTTTTCAGAATCAAAATAATTTTTCATGGAACGGTATCTGGAATGAAGTTAATAATAAAACTACTCAGAACATTTACAGAAAAATTTCTAATTGTTTCTTAACAATATCTCCCACACTGAATGTTGATATTCCGCTAAGCAGATTTATTGCAGTTAGAATCGGCGGTGGTTACATTACAACTTTTGCAAGCAGTTGGGAAGTTGATAATAATCAGGATATAGGAAGTGTTCCATCTGATTTAAGCAGCAATACATTTTTTATACAAACCGGTATTTACTTTGGATTAATAGC
>VEPI01000084.1:42202-44006 GCA_012026935.1 Melioribacter sp.
GTAACCGGCGGTGCCGGATTCATTGGAAGTAACTTTATCAATTATATTCTTTCTAAACGTGATGATTATTTTATTGTCAATTTAGATAAACTTACTTACGCTGGAAATCTAGAAAACCTCAAAACGGTTGAGAAAAACAAGAATTATAAGTTTGTAAAAGGGGATATTTCAAATAATGAGTTGGTAGATTATCTTTTTAAGAGATTTAATCTAAAATTTGTTATAAATTTCGCAGCAGAATCTCACGTTGATAGGAGTATACTCGGATCGGAAATTTTCTACCGAACAAATGTTATAGGAACAACAGTTTTGCTCGAGGCTGCTCGCAGATATCAAGCTGAGAAATTTGTACAAATCTCTACCGATGAAGTTTATGGTAGTTTAGGTCCCACAGGTTTATTTACCGAACAAACTCCACTTAGTCCCAATAGTCCATATTCATCTAGTAAAGCAAGTGCTGATATTACCGCTTTGTCATTTCACCACACTTTTGGTTTGCCTGTTGTAGTTACCAGATGTTCAAATAATTATGGCCCGTTGCAATTTCCGGAAAAATTAATTCCATTGATGATTATTAATTCTATTAAAGGGAAAAAACTTCCAGTCTATGGCGACGGATTAAATGTAAGAGACTGGATCTATGTTATTGATCATAACAAAGCAGTAGAACTTGTATTTGAAAAAGGTAACATTGGTGAAGTGTATAATATTGGTGCCAGTCGTGAGATGAAAAATATTGAGATTATAAAATTAATTTTGAAGAAACTCGGTAAAAGTGAAGAATTAATTGAGTATGTAAAGGACAGACCCGGCCATGACCGCAGGTACGCAATAGATTCATCAAAAATTAAAAATGAATTAGGTTGGAAACCAAGTTTTAATTTTGAAAATGCTATCGGTGATACAATTGATTGGTATTTGCAAAACAGAAATTGGTGGGAAAGAATTATTTCAGGAGAATATCAAAAATATTATTATGCTCAGTATAGTGAGCGATTTAATCAGAATTAAAAAAGAATGCTATGAAGAAACTATTATTAATAATAATTTTATCAAGTGCTGCACTATTGGCACAAGAGCAAGAATCAACGCTCAATAAACAGATGAATACACAACTCTTGCAGCCGATTACTGTAACTGTGGGCGGAGATTTTGTGGTTACCGGTTCATTTACGGCATATAGGTCGCAAAGAGTAGATCATTTTATAACAATACTTTTTACACAAGCGAAAGAAAAAATTACATCATCGCTAAATCAACTTGAAACTATTAAGCAAGTTTATCAAGGACTGGATAGATTTCCTCTGCGGGATATTACCCTGAAGAGAATAACAGGTGAAATTCTAAAAGTTGATTTACTAAAGTTTAGATTAACCGGAGATTTTAAGTATAACCCTTATCTTATGAATGATGATGTTATAATTTTTTCAGCATATGATGATGAAAGAAATTTTATTGATGTAGTCGGAGCGGTAAATAAACCGGTTAAGTTTCAATTTGTTGAGGGAGATAAACTGTCTGATGCTATACTGTTTGCGGGAGGAATAGATCTGGCGTACGATAATGTAAAGTCTGTTGAAATCTCTCGCTTAAAAGAGAAAGGTGAAAAAGAAGAATTGTTAGTTTATTCTATTAATGATGATATAATGTTAAAACGCGGTGATAGAATTCGTGTTATTTTTGATGAAAATGAGAAACGAGCATTTAAGGTTTTAGTACTAGGTGAAATTCAGAGACCCGGATATGTTTACATCACCAAGAATAGTACTACGATTAAGGATGTAATAGAAAAAGTAGGTGGATT
>VEPI01000019.1 GCA_012026935.1 Melioribacter sp.
TTCAACATCTTCAACTGCTTTTGGAATTGGTTTGCCAAGGACACGGCTTCCTTTCTTTGTTACAACAACATCATCTTCAATTCTAACGCCGCCGAAACTTCTGTACTTATTAACCTTACTATAATTAATGAACTCATTAAATTTTTTCTCACTTTGCCATTTATCAATCAACTGCGGAATGAAATAAATTCCGGGTTCAACAGTTAAAACTGTTCCGGGAATAAGTGGTTTTGCATAACGTAAATATTTCAAACCGAATTGTGTACTGCGTTTGTTTTTTTCGTCGTAGCCCAAATTATTTTCACCGTAATTTTCCATGTCGTGAACATCCAGACCGAGCAAATGTCCAAGTCCGTGCGGGAAAAATAAAGCATGAGCCCCGGCTTCAACGGCATTCTTCATATTTCCTTTCATCAAACCCAGCGCTTTCAATCCTTCTGCAATAACTCTTGCAGTTTTTAGATGAACCGATTTGAAATTTACATTTGGTTTAATCTCGGATATAGCCACGAGCTGTGATAAGAGAACAATTTCATAAATATCTTTTTGGCGTGGAGAGAATTTTCCATTAACCGGAAATGTACGTGTAATATCGCCAGCATAATGAAGAGCCGATTCAGCACCTGAATCATTTACAACCAAATCGCCGTTCTTAAATTTATTTCCATAAAAATGATTGTGAAGAGTTTCTCCGTGGCGAGACAAAATTACAGGGAAGGATATTCCACCTCCAAGCGATGCAGCCAGTCCGGCAATAAATCCCATTACATCGCGCTCGTACATTCCTGGTCTTGCAAAACGCATTGCAGAGGTTTGCATCTGATAAGAAATTGCAATTGCTTTTTCAATCTCGGCAATCTCTTCGTTGGATTTTATCATTCTTTGTTCAGCTATTGCTTTTATCAATTCTGTTGAAGCAAAGTTGTTAATCCTGCTGGACATAATTCCTAAAATTCTGTGTAGAGTAAAAACATTATCATAACGGTATTGGGGAACAAAATGAATTTTTCTTCCTTGTTTAATTGCATTAGCACACATAGTTTCAAGATCATTCAATGTTGCTGTTTGTTTTACTCCGCACTTAGAGGCAAGTTGTTTAATGGTTTGCTGCGGTCCCATCCAAACAATATCATCAAGAGAGAAATCATTTCCGAAAACAATTTCCCTGTTCTCGTCAACATCAATAACTGCGGCAAGTTCCGATCTATCTAATCCAAAGTAATATAAAAATGTGCTGTCTTGACGGTAAGCGTAAGTGTTGTCGGTATAATTCATCGGTGCTTCATTGTTGCCGAGGAATAAAATTAATCCGTTACCGATTTTCTTTTTTAATTCTGCTCTGCGTTTAATATAAGTTTTTGAGTTAAACATGATGTATCCCTTTTAATGTTTTATCTGTGAGAATCTGTTTAATTAGTGTCATCTGCGTGCTATTATTTTTTAATGGAACGCTGATAAAACAGATGACGCGGATTTCCGCTGATTAATATCCAGTATGCTCAGTTCTTTTAATAATTTCATTCTGTAAATCTTCGCCGAGATCAACAAAGTAATCGCTGTAACCGGCAACTCGAACTATAAGATCTCTGTATTTCTCAGGATGCTTTTGTGCATCGCGCAAAGTTTCTGCATTAACAACATTAAACTGCATGTGATGTCCATCCAGCTTAAAATATGTTCTGATGAGGTAAAGAATTTTTTCTATTCCCTCATCAGTCTCAAGAAAGTTAGGAGTAAATTTTTGATTAAGCAATGTTCCGCCTGTACGTAAATGATCTATCTTCGATGCAGATTTAATTACGGATGTAGGGCCGTGAATATCAGCACCTTGAACAGGGGAGATGCCTTCGCTCACTGGTTCTTTTGCCAATCGTCCGTCCGGTGTTGCACCGAGAACGCTTCCAAAATAAACATGACAAGTGGTAGGAAGCAGATCAATTCTAAAATGCCCTCCTTTAGTATTCGGCCTTCCATCCACAGCTTTGAAATAACTTTCAAAAACTTTTCGTGTGATATCGTCAGCATAATCGTCGTCATTACCATACTTTGGTGTAAAGAATAAAAGTTTTTCGCGTTCTTCTTTTTTGTTTTCAAAATTACATTTCAGAAGTTCAAGCATTTCTTTCATTGTAAAATTCTTTTTATCAAACAAGTTGTACATGATAGAGGAAAGAGAATCAGTGACAGTTCCCATTCCTACACCTTGAATGTAAGATGAATTGTAACGCGCACCGCCTGCGTTATAATCTTTTCCTTTCTTGATACAATCGTCAATTAAGATAGATAAGAATGGCGCGGGCATGTATTCCGCATAGATCCTTTCTATGATAACACTGCCTTTGATCTTGATATCAATAAAATGATTAAGCTGTTTTTCAAAAGCAGAATAAAGCTCATCAAATGATTTGAATAATTCGAGATCTCCGGTTTGCAAACCAATTTGCCTTTTTGTGTGTAGATCAAATCCGTTTTGTAGAGTGATTTCTAAAACTTTTGGTATGTTAAAATAACCTGTTAGTATGTACGCTTCTTTACCGAATGCACCTGCTTCAACACATCCGCTTGCACCTCCGCATCGGGCATCAATTATTGATTTACCCTGGCGGGTTAATTCTTGAATGATTGCATCGGTGTTGAAGATTGACGGCTGTCCGTAACCCGTTTTAATAATTTTCAAAGCACGTTTTAAAAGTCTATCCGGATTTTTTTTACTTACCTGTACCATAGAGCTTGGCTGAAGCAGACGCATTTCTTCAATTGTATCAAGAAGTATGTAGCTCATTTCGTTGGATGCATCTTCGCCTTTTTCAGTAACGCCGCCAATGTTGATCAAGCAAAAATCCGTGTAAGTATTACTCTCTTGTGCGGTAACTCCCACTTTCGGCGGAGCCGGTTGATTATTAAACTTTATCCAGAATGATTGAAGAAGTTCGCGCGCAAATTCTTCCGTAAGCAAACTGCTTTCAATATCTCTTTTGTAGAATGGATAAAGATGTTGATCAAGCCGTCCGGGATTGAATGAATCCCACGTGTTGAGTTCTGTTGTAACTCCAAGATGAACGAACCAATAATATTGAAGTGCTTCCCAGAAAGAGCGGGGTGCGTTGGCAGGAACTCGTTCGCAAATACCTGCCATTGTTTCAAGTTCATTCTTGCGTTGTTTGTCTTTTTCATTTTCGGCAAGCTCGAAAAGTTTTTTGCTGTAACGTTTTGCAAATGCAATTAAAGCATCAGCGGAAATTTCCATTGCGCGGAGTTCTTCGCGTTTTGAAAATGCTTCCGGATCGTTATAAAAATCTAATTTGTTTATTGCTTCAAGAATTTCTTTTTTGAAATCGAGCATTCCCTTTCTAAAAATTTTATCATCGCCAACTGTGTGTCCCGGCGCGCGGTGTTCCATAAACTCTGTAAAGATTCCCGCTTTGTATGAATCGCGCCATGCTTGATCAACCTCTTCAAGAATTTTTTCACGGATACTTTTTCCTTTCCAGAAAGGAGCTACTTCATTAAGAATTACGTTTCGTGTTTCTGTACTTGATCTAAACCAAACTTTTTCCCGGTTGTGGAGAATTTCCAAATCTTGTTCCGAATGAACACATAGTTCGGGATAAGTCGGTGTAGCTTTTGGAGCCGGACCTTTTTCACCAACGAAGAGTTCGCCATCATTAATACAAAGTTCTTTCTGTTCTAAAAGATATTTGAATGCGAGTGCGCGGGCAACCGGGACTGAATGTTTTTGCGGCTCTCCGCTTTTGTAAAACTCGGTTAAAAGTTTTGCACGTTCGTGAGAAAGTACCGGAATTGCATCTAAAGATTGTTGTCTAAGTTTTTTTATCCTTTCGTTCATTTTTATCCTCCGACCTTGATCGGAATACCAAGTTGAGAGAATCTATTTTTTAATTCGTTCATATATTCTTTTGTGGGCGGCACTAAATTAACAACTTTGTTCTCTTTTTGCATACGCTCATATTTTGATTTTGCAGTACTGTGAAAGGGAAGCAGATCAATCTCACGGATGTTCTTTAATGTAGATATGAAAGAAATAGTTCGGGAAATGTTTTCTTCTGTGTCGGTTATAGTAGGAATAATCGGAAGCCGCTAAATTATTTTATCACCTCGTGAAGAGAGGTTTATTAGATTTTCATGAATCAGTTTATTTGATACGCCGCAATATTCAAAGTGAATTTTATCATCCATCAGCTTCAAATCGTATAGAAAAATATCCGTATAATCATAAATTTTCTCAAAGTCGCTGATTGGTGCGTAACCGGTGGTATCAATAGCTGTGTGAATATCTTTTCTTTTGCATTCTGCTAGAAGCGATTGAAGAAAATCAATTTGAAGCATCGGTTCGCCGCCGGAAAATGTTGCGCCTCCGTTCGATTCTTCGTAAAAAGGTAAATCCTTTTCGATTTCTTTCATTACTTCAGCGACTGTAACCTGTGAGCCGATCTTGTTGCGTTGCGTAGGATCGTAAGTTAGATTCCATCTGAAAAGGCAATTATCAATTTCTTCAGGCTCCGTATGTTGAGATTCGGGATTGTGACACCACCAGCAATTAAGCGGGCAGCCTTTAAAAAAAACTGTTGTACGAATACCCTGCCCGTCATTAACCGAATATTTTTTTATGTCGAATATGTAACCGGTGTTTTTCATTGTTATTAATTACAAATTAAAGATCAGAACCACATGAAAAATAGATTTTATTAATTCGCTATTCAATTTATTTTTATTCGTCAAATGTTAGGTTAAAATGCTACTTTCGTTTGATAAAAAATCAAAGCAATGAAAGATAAATCTAAATCTCTGTTGTATACACTTTTAGCGGTTCTATTCTGGTCGTCCGTCGCTACCGCGTTCAAACTTACGTTACAGGGAATGAACTCCGCACAACTTTTATTCTACTCTTCACTCACAAGCTTAATTGTACTGTTTGTTTTTGCCCGCCTAAATTCACCGAAAATGTTAACACAGATATTTTCGAAGCAGCAATTGAAAAAAAATATGCTGTTCGGACTTATTAATCCGTTTGTTTACTATCTAATTTTATTCAAAGCTTATTCGATATTGCCTGCGCAAGAGGCACAGCCGATTAATTTAACCTGGCCATTAATTATTTCAATTCTTTCCGTGATTTTTTTGAAGCAGAAAATATCTGTTAAGACAATTATAGGATTGCTGATTTCTTTTTCCGGTGTAATTGTTATTGCAACAAGAGGAAATATTCTCTCTCTTCATTTTCAAAATTTGTACGGAGTGCTGCTTGCGATAAGCAGTTCATTTATTTGGGCGGGGTTTTGGATTTTGAATCTTCTTGATAAAAGGGAAGAGTCAATTAAATTATTCGGAGCGTTTTTATTCGGAACAGTTTATACCGGGATTTACATTTTCCTTTTTGATTCTTTTGTTCACTTTGAGTTTAGATATGTTCTTGGAGCTGTTTACATCGGTTTGTTTGAAATGGGAATAACATTTTTCTTGTGGCTGAAAGCTCTCTCACTCAGCGATAACAAAACAAAAACTTCGACAATTGTTTATCTTTTCCCAGTGATCTCATTATTCTTCATTCATTTTGTTCTTGGAGAAAAATTATTTACCTCCTCGGTAATTGGGTTAATATTAATAGTCGGCGGAATTTTGTATCAACAATTGAATAAAACTAAGAAAAGTAGTTTAACTTAACACAAACGTCTGCCCTATTTCATCCAGTCCGATCTGAATTTTATAATTTGCCGCAACACGTTTCATCCAATCAATCGGTTCATTGAATGGCTCTACACCTTGCTGAAATGTTTTTGTGTGCATAGGTATAAAATATTTTGCATTTATCTCGTCTGCCATTTGTAAAGCTTGTTCGGGATTGCAATGATTTCTTATCCAGGGATTGTAAGCACCTATCGGCATAAGTGCTATATCAATATTTTCATTTTTTAGCTGATGAAATTTATCATGCAAAGATGTATCGCCGCCGAATAAAATTTTCTTTCCTTTATATTCGATGAGATATGCATTATAACTTCTTCCGTCTTTCATATAACCGCGCGAGCGATCTTTTTCCCACGGAAAACGCCAGCCGAAATGTTTTACTTCATTCGCTCTAAATTTAATATCTTGTAAAATTAGCTCATCATTCCAATCCATTACGTGAAGAGACTTCCACGGCAGCTCATTAATTACATCTTTTGTTAAATATGCAGTAATAACATCAATTTCATTCGGATAATGTTCGGCAATTGTTTTTAATGTCGGGTAATCCATGTGATCCATATGTGCGTGCGAAAGAAGAATTATATCCGGCTTAGGAATTTCATGAACTTCAAGAGCCGGCGGCGTGAGCCGCGAGGGACCAATTGAACCGCCGAAGAAATATAGACCAATTCTTTCAAATAATACCGGATCGGTTAAAATCCATTTACCAAAAAAATTTATTAACACCGTTGATTGCCCGATCCAAGCGAGAGTTAATTCATTATCATTCCATTTACCAGGTTCGGGTTTATAATTTAGTTTTACCCTTGGTTTTGCTTTTGAATCTGAATTAATAAATAAGGGAGCCAGAATAGTTGCGCTCAGGGCTAATAGACTTTTCTTTATAAATTTTCTTCGTTTCATACTGTTATAAACAAGACTGATTACAAAATAATTCCCGTATAGTTAGCGTTGAGCGGATTACAGTATGCATAGTTAATTATTCGATAACTATTTTATTGGAGAGTTCGTTTGTATCGCTGGATTTGATTGGAAAATGTTCAGCAAGAATTTTGCCGACTTTTTCAATGCCCCAAATTAGTCCTTGTGAGAATTTCCCGTCATGAAAATGCAATTGAATTTCATCTCGGACTTTGTGCCATGTTTCATCGCCGACTTTTTCGTGAATACCTTTATCGGCGAGAATATAGAATTGTCTTTCATTCAACAGAAGATAAAGAAGAATTCCGGTTTTATCGCGGGTGTCATGCATATTAAGTTTGTAAAATTCTTTTTCTGCAAGCGCGCGTAAATTTTTTTTCCGGTCAAGTA
The DNA here is from genome assembly GCA_012026935.1 of Melioribacter sp. Classification (GTDB taxonomy): domain Bacteria; phylum Bacteroidota; class Ignavibacteria; order Ignavibacteriales; family Melioribacteraceae; genus Fen-1258. The sequence goes on from VEPI01000019.1 coordinate 7,021, forward strand.
AAGATTTTTTTTCTTTCACAGCAATACGGATTTCGCCGGAGGTATTTTTCTCCATCTCTTTGATCTTATTTGAGATGCGAATGAAATCGTCATCACTAAAGAAATTATAAATCAAACGATCCATTTTGCTCACATTTTTGCAACAAAGATAATAGAAGAAGCAATCAAAAGAAACTCTCCTCTTTTCAAAATTTCCTATATTTGCCAAAGCATTTACAACAATTATGGAAATAGAAAAATGTACAAAGTAGTATTACTAAGGCATGGTGAAAGTGAATGGAATAAATTGAATCTTTTCACCGGGTGGACCGATGTTGACCTTTCTGAAAAAGGATTGGAAGAGGCCAGACAGGCCGGAGTCGTTCTTAAACAAGAAGGTTATACTTTTGATATCGCATTCACATCTGTTTTGAAACGTGCAATCAGAACTTTAAATATGACCTTGGAAGAATTGGATTTGTGGTGGATCCCGGTTGTTAAATCGTGGCGGTTAAATGAAAGACATTACGGAGCGCTTCAAGGATTGAACAAGGCAGAGACGGCAGAAAAATATGGAAACGAAAAAGTAAAATTGTGGAGAAGAAGTTACGATGTTCCACCGCCATCACTTGAAGAAAATGATGAAAGATATCCTGGTAAAGACCGCCGATATGCCGACATGAATAAAAAAGATATTCCTTTGACCGAAAGCTTGAAGCTTACTGTTGAACGGTTCCTTCCGTATTGGCATGACACAATTTCACCTGTTATTAAAAGCGGAAAACGTGTTATCATTGCAGCACACGGAAATAGTTTGCGTGCGCTGGTAAAATATCTAGATAACATTTCCGAAGCTGAAATAACTGAGTTGAATATTCCGACAGGTGTACCTCTTGTTTACGAACTTGATAATGATTTGAAACCGATCAAACATTATTATCTAGGTGATCAAGAAGCAATTAATGCGGCAATTAATGCTGTTGCAAAACAGACAGAGAAAAAGTAATATTGCATCAACGAAAAGGAGAAAGCATAGTTATTTCTACAATAACTATTTCAGAAGGAAATTGTTTATGAAAAAGGTAATTCTTGTAGTCTCCTTTCTCCTTTACTCGTTCACATCAATTAATTCCCAAACTGTAATTGGCAAATATGCAGGTGAGTTCTTAGCTATAGGTGTAGGCGGACGTTCGCTTGCAATGGGCGGCGCTCAAACTGCAATTGTTAATGATGTAACATCAGGATATTGGAATCCCGCCGGACTTGCACGTATTAACTATCCGCAAATTGCCTTAATGCACGAAGAACATTTTGGAAATCTTGTTAACTACAATTACGGCGCTGTTGCAATTCCTTATGGAAACGATATGAGTTTTGGTTTAAGCATTATGCGTTCAAGTATTGATGGAATTCCGGACACACGAAATGCATTATACGATGCAAACGGCGACGGTATTCTTGATATTCACACCGACAGATTGGACTACTCAAAAATTTCTGAATTTAGTAATACCGATTGGGCAATGTATTTAACATTTGCTAAACGTTACTCGGATGATTTTTACTGGGGCGCAAATGTTAAATTGATTTCGAGAAGTCTTGCCGAATATAGTGCGTTTGGAATCGGTTTTGATCTTGGTGCTGTTTATGTTCCGATGGAAAATTTATTTCTTGGTGCAAACATTCAAGATGTAACAACAACTTTGGTTGCATGGAGTACGGGACGAAACGAGTTGATCTCTCCAACAGCAAAAATTGGTGCAGCATATGCATTGCAATTTCTTGGCGGAAGAATAATGCCGGCGGTTGATCTTGATCTTCGTTTCGAAAATAGAAAAACCGCCTCAACATTTAATATTGGACCGGTAAGTTTTGATGCACACGCGGGATTCGAGTTTAATTATAAAAATGTTTTTGCAGTGCGTGCCGGATATAATGATGTAAAACAATTTACAGTTGGTGCTGGAATCTTTTTACCAAAGCTTCAAATTGATTATTCCTTTGCCAGATTCAGTCAATCAGAAACCGAACGATTGCCGGATACTCACCGGATTTCTTTAATCCTTACACTTGAACAACCAAAGTTCATGCGTGACGGGATATAATTTTTTTGTGGAGACGCACTGACGTGCGTCTCATTGTTTTAAACCATTCAAAATCTTTTTCGTATTTTTCAATTATAAATTATTACATAATAAAAAAATCAGCACAGGAGATAAACGAGATGTTAAAAATTGGTCAGGATGTTCCCGATTTTAAATTTGATGTTTACCATAACAATGAGTTCAAACAAATGAAGTTATCCGATACGCGCGGTAAATGGACAGTGCTTTTATTTTATCCCGCAGATTTTACTTTTGTATGCCCAACAGAGTTGGAAGAAGCGGCAGATTATTATGAAGAATTTAAGAAAGTCGGCGCCGAAATTATCAGCGTTAGTACAGACACCAAATATGCTCACTTTGCTTGGCATGATTCATCAAAAGCAATTGGTAAAATTAAATACCCTATGGCTGCTGATCCGACAGGAACTATGTGCAAAGCTTTTGGAACTTACATTGAAGAAGACGGTCTTTCTCTGCGCGGAACTTTTATTATTGATCCGGATGGGATTTTGAAGACTATTGATATCCACGATAACAGTATAGGTAGAAGTTCTAAAGAAATTTTACGTCGTGTTAAAGCCGCTGCATACGTGCGTCAACATCCGGAACAAGTATGTCCTGCAAGCTGGGAACCCGGTGATAAAACTCTTGTGCCCGGAGAAGATTTAGTTGGAAAAATATAATTTAATTTGAAATACGGATTCATTTTTTGATGAATCCGTATTTCTAAAAAACAATTGAATACAATTATTAAAATATCCTTCATATCTATTCTGCTGTACTTAGTTTATTCATGCTCAAGCAGTTTATCCTCAATGTATGATTCCGGCTACACTCTAACAAATGAGATTGCAAAATCAAAATCATCGCTGCTATCAGTTAAAGTTCCATCCGGCTGGTTTATAGCAGAAGACAATGAAAATAAGTTGATTGATCTTTGGCTAGTCAAAGATGATTACTCCGCCACACTTAATTTTATAGCACTAAATATAGATTCACCCACCTCGAAAGAAATTAGAAGCGATGAAATAAAATCTGTCGTTGAATTCAGCAAAATGTTTAAAAAAGCAAAGTATAGAAAAACATTTGGTGGATTTGTAAATCAGGAAACTTTCGAGATTAACAAAAAGAAATTTTCTGCTTACGAATATTCGGATGATGTCAAGAGAAATATCCGAGTTGTAGTATTTAAAATTGGTGATAAATTTTATGAATTAGCCGCCGTCCCGGTCAAAACACAAAACCTTCAAGAACTCTATAAAATTCAGAATTCGGTGTTGTCCTCTATAAATTAATAAGTATTAATAATTAACAGGCAACATTTCTCACTTTCAAGCATCTATAAGTAAAAGAGAAACTAGTTTTGAGCGATTCCTCAAAAAATATAGTTGAGTTTATGCTGATCTACAATCAGCATAAAACAAAGATTTATAATTATGCTCGTAAAATGCTTGGCGATAAAATGATATGCGAGGATATAGTTCAGAATGTATTCATCAAATTTTTTGAAAACATGTACCGCATACGCAACAGCGAACGCGTTGATGTATGGCTTTTCAAAACTACAAGGAATGAGATTTATACAATTTTTAGAAACAAGAGGACTCATGTAGATCAATATGGAGTATCGGATGCAGACGAAATTGAAATAGATTCTTCCGTAAGAATCGCAGAAGATTTTGAGTTAAAAGAGTTAAATCAATTTGTAATGAAAGAATTAGATAAGATTTCAATTGAACAACGCGATGTTTTTCTTCTTAAAGAATACAGCGGATTCTCTTACAAAGAAATTGCCGGCATGATGAACATAGATGAAGATTTAGTCAAGAGTCGTTTATATAAAACCCGGCA
>VEPI01000123.1 GCA_012026935.1 Melioribacter sp.
TATGTTAATCTCTAAATGATCAACCAACAAATATGTGTTTTCAAAACTAATGGAGTTACAGATAAAAAAAGTTTTGTTACTCAAATTTTTAAGTCTAACCGTAGAAGTTGGTTTTAATGAACGAATACATTTTCAATTCCCTCGTCATAGTTTTGCAAGTAATTTAGCAAATGCATGAGCTCAAATAATTGTACTTAGAGATTTGATGGGTCAAATTGATATAAGCAATACTCAAGTTTATTCGCACGTAAATTCTGAATCCTTACAAGTGGAAGTAAACAAGTTTAATCTTATGTAGAATTTTATACTGAACATTTTTGGTCACAAGATTTTTTCATAATATTTCCATTCTTCCACAACACTGAGAATAGAACCGACTTTGTGATATTAACCTTTTGGGGAACATAAATTAAACTTTCTTAACAATTATTATGTTAACTAAGTCATACCATTGTCAACTCATTCGGAGAATAAATAATCTATTTTGCGTCAAAGAAAGATTCTAACTCTTGAATCAGAAATCTATTTGTAATTAATATTTTTTGTATTTCGCTAAGTGATTCTCGCAAGATCTTTTATGATGGTCGGTTCAGCTCGCTTTGCTTTCCAGTGAATGAATATTTCCCATGTATTCTAAAAAATGTTTTATCAACGGAATTGATTAGTAAGAATTATTGATAAGGATTAATGATAAGTGATGATATTAAAATACACATTTCTTCCAGTTGATATAATAAATTGCAAATGTCATCTTTAATAAACAATCAAGACGGATTTCATCCCTTACTATTATAACTAAGGAACAGAAATACCGCTGGAATGCTTAAGAAAAATTTTAATTAACTCAGAGAGGAAGAGATGGCAAAAACAGAAAGAAAAAACCTTTCGCAAGATGCAAATCTTAGTAATTCAGACGAATCCAGAAGTGAATTACTGCGTCAATTAGTTGCACATCTTCGCGAAAGCAGAACTCAGTTGAGGCAAGAGTGGGCACGGCGTATTACCGAAGCAAAACTCTTAACCGCAATGAGTCAGGATGAAATTTTTGCTGAAGCTACAACAATATACGATAGTTATGTTGATGCGCTTCAATCGGGTACATTTGAAGCTTTACAAACATACGCACGCGATCTTTCGGAAAGAATTATTCCAAGAGGAGTTGAAACTCACGAAGTTATAGGTATCGTGTTGTTGCTGCGTGACGTACTTGCCCGTTCGTTGTTTGCCAAATATCAGCATGATTTCGGTCTGCTAAACAGAATTCTTGATGCTTATGAACCCGCTGCAAACAGAATTGCCAATACTGTTGCAGTCAGCTTCGTTCAAGAACGGGAGAGAACTATTAGACAACAGCAGGAAGCTATCCGTGAACTTTCTACACCCGTTCTGCAGGTGCGCGACCGTTTGCTAATTCTCCCCATAATCGGTGTAATTGACCCTCAGAGAGCAAGGCAGTTAACAGAGCAATTGCTTAGAGGAATTAGAACTAATCGTGCTAAACTTGTTGTTATTGATATTACAGGTGTTGCGGCAATGGATTCCAATGTGGCAAACCACTTGGTTCAAACAGTTGAAGCATCACGTCTTCTTGGTGCTTCTGTAATTGTAACCGGCTTGTCACCGGAAATTGCTCAAACTCTTGTTACAATAGGAGTAGATTTAACTAAGATGAATACCGTTGGTGACTTACAAGGAGGTATTGAACAAGCTGAAAGACAGTTAGGTTATAAAGTAATTCCTGTAAGTGAGCTTTCAATAGATCAATCTGGGACATAAACAGTGGAAGTACCTATATTAAAACAAAGCGACTATCTTATTGCTACAATACAAGCAGCGCTTACCGATGAAGACCTGCTGAAGCTTCATTATGCTCTTGTTGAACAAGTAGGCAAGCACCGTTCCAAAGGAGTAATTATTGATGTAACTTCTCTGGACATAATGGATTCATTTGCTACACGCACGTTGAGATCTCTTGTTCACATGGTAAAGTTACGAGGTGCTGATACGGTTATTTGCGGTATACAACCCGAAGTTGCATTTACTATGGTTCAACTTGGTTTAACCCTTGAAGGAATCTCCACCGCCTTAGACCTAGAAGAAGGTCTTGCACTCCTTTTCAAGAGTAATAATAAGAAAAGGAAGATATAGGATGGAAGGCGGTTCCACTATTGTAATTACTTCTGCTTCCGATATTATTGTTGCCCGAGAGCTCGGTAGAAAAATTGGAAAAGAGTTAAATTTTTCTCTTACAGATCTAACCATAATTGCAACTGTAATTTCTGAACTTGCTAGAAATATTATTGTTTTTGCTAAACAAGGAAATATTGTTATAGAAACTATTAGACAAGGTAAGAAAGTCGGAATCGTAATTACTGCTATAGATAAGGGACCAGGAATTCCTGACATTTTTCTTGCAATGCAAGATGGTTATTCAACCGGTAAAGGTTTAGGTCTGGGACTCCCGGGAGTTCGGAGACTCGTGGATGAATTTGAAATTTTTTCGGAAACCGCAAAAGGAACAAAGGTATTAGCAAAGAAATGGCTCTTGTAAAATCTGAAACTGTTTTTCTGTCGCGGGTTGCTTATAGTACATCTTCTGTTATTTTTCCTGGTCAAAAGGAATCGGGAGATCTATATGTAATCAAAGAATTGCCTGAGAAAGTAGTAATAGGTGTAGTAGACGGAATGGGCCACGGGCATGAAGCCGCCATCGCTGCAAAGCTTGCAGTTGAAACTCTGGAAGCTAACGCCGGGTTATCATGTATTAATCTTGTAAAACTTTGTCATGAAAAATTAAAAACAACACGCGGTGTTGTAATGGCATTAGCATCTATTAATTATACCGATGATACCGTTACGTGGTTGAGCATAGGAAATGTTGAAGGCATCCTGTTACGCGCAGATTCTGAAGTTAAGCCCTCCTATGAAAGTATCTTTATTTGTCGCGGCGTGCTGGGATATCGGATTTCTCAATTATATGCTACCATATTACCAATTTCTAAAGACGACTTATTAATTCTCTCCACGGATGGAATTAGTAACGACTACCTTTTGCATTTAGCAGCAGATTCACAGCACAACATTTTGCAGCCGACCCATCGCGATAGAATAAAAAATGATTTCGAAAATGAACCTTTGATTTATCCTGATGGATATTCCAATTCTAAAAATACCATTCGTTCAGATGATCCATTTTTATTCCAGAAAAGAGCAATGAACATTTCTCCTCAAAAGGTAACCGAATTTATTTCAAATCATTTTGTCAAAGGTTCCGATGATGCCTTGGTTACTGTAATAAAATATCTGGGGAAAGAACAAGCGGAGTAGAAGATGGAACTAAGCGAAGAATTCTGCAATGAATATATAAATGCGGTACAAAATTATATTGATACCAACGGGGAAACCGCTTTGAACCGTGCTTACGATTTAGGAAGAAAATCTATTGAAAGCGGTCAATTGATTATTGATACTGCCCGCCTTCATTCGGACATTACAATGAAAATATTAAACGAAACCAACATAGATATTAATAAGGAAAACATAATTTCGGCAGCAACAGTTTTTTTTACAGAATACCTTTCTCCCTTTGTAATGACATTTAAAGGATTTTTAGATGTAGTTGAAAACTTGAAAAGAGAAATCAATGTAAGAAAAAATGCAGAAGATGCTTACAGACAAAGTGTAAATTATTATGAAGCTTTACTCAGAAACGCACTTGATATAGTTACAATTCTTGATAAAGCAGGCAATATGATGTACTACAGTGCATCTGTAGAAAAGATACTCGGATATTCCGAGAGCGAACTTAAAGGCAAAAATGTTTTCACCTTTATTCATCCTGATGATGTGGACAGGGTGTTGGAACTTTTTTATAGGGCAGTAGAAATTCCTGGTTTTACAGCGACAACAGAATTTCGCTTCCGTCATAAAAATGGGGATTGGAAAATTCTGGAATCGGTAGGAAAAAACCTTCTTAACAATCCTGACATATCTGGAATAATTGTAAATTCGCGTGATCTAACCGATAGACGAAATATTGAAGAGATACGAAGAAAATATGAGTTCATCGCAAACGCATCGAAAGAATTAATGTGTCTTATAAACAGAGATTATAAATATGAAGCCGTCAACGAAGAATATTGCTTGGTTTTATCCAAAGAGAGATCGGAAATTTTAGGCAAAAGCATTTCCCAGATTTTTGGCGAAGACATTTTTAATAACCTGATTAAAGAAAACATTGATAAATGTCTTAATGGTCAGGAAATAAAACATGAGATGTGGTTCACCTTTCCGGTCCTTGGGAAAAAATATATGGAGATAACTTATTATCCGTACAAAAATCAAGGCAACAAAGTTACACATGTGGCTTTTGTAAATCGTGATATTACAGAACGCAAAAAAAGAGAAGACGAAATAAAGAAAAGTCAGATCCAACTTGCCGAAGCTCAGCAGATTGCTCACATTGGAAGTTGGGAATGGACGGCAAATTCTTATACCATTTGGTGTTCGGAAGAACTTTGCGATATTTTCGGGTTAAATCCATCCTCTTCTGAAATATCCTTCAATGAATTTCTTAATTATTTTCCCGGGAATGAGCGCCAAAGATTTCATGACATTTTAAAAAATGCTTTAACTACTGCCAAACCGTTCATAACTGAGCATTCAATTATGAAGGAAGGAAAAATCACCAGGATTTTACAAACGAGGGGCAAAGTTATTTTTGATGATAATAAATATTCCACTAAAATAATCGGAACAAGTCAGGATATAACCAAACAGGAATTAGCACAGCAGGCATTAAAATCTTCGGAAATAAAATACCGCAGATTATTTGAAACCTCAAAAGAAGGATTAATATTACTTGATGCGTCAACAGGAATTATAAATGATATCAATCCATTTATCATAGAATTACTCGGTTTTCCAAAAGAGGAATTTTTTGACAAAAAACTTTGGGAAATAAAAGCTGTTAAAGGAATACCGGAATCCGAGCAGGCTTTCATGGAAATTTTAGAGAAAGGATATGCAAGATATGAGGAACTCGAACTAAATACGAGAAATAAGGAAACAGTAAAGATTGAATTTATCAGTATAGCTTATACGGTAAACAACGATAAATTAATTCAATGCCATCTTTGGGATATAACGGAAAGGAAGCTGTTGCTTCAAAAATTAAACAGGCAGGCAGAACAGCGTGCTGAAGATTTGAAAAATTTTACCTATTCAATTCAGAAAGCGCATGAAGAAGAGCGGCTTCGAATTTCAAGGGAGCTGCATGATGATGTGTGCCAGAGGTTGACCGGTCTGAAATTTCAAATGAATTTTTTTGAAGACAATCTGCAAGAAAAAAAGAAAATCAACGGCGCAAAACTTCGAACCGTAAAAAAAGAAATTGATAATCTTATCAAAGAAGTTCGTGGCATCTCATATAATTTACGTCCGCCTGCACTTGACCATTTCGGATTGGTTACGGCTCTCCGGCTGTTGTGCACTGAATCAAAAAAGATTTACCCGGGTAAAATTAATTTTGTCTCCGATATCCCAACGTTCAGGCATTACGATCCTAATATTGAAATTGCTCTGTACAGAATCGGTCAGGAGGCACTAACGAACTGTATAAAACATTCCAGGGCAAAAGAAGTAACTCTAAAAATATCAGAAGTTGAAGATGAAATTCAGTTCAGAATCGAAGATGACGGTTTGGGCTTCGATATCAATATATATTATGACCGTTCTAAACCGGAAAGTTTGCATTTCGGTTTGATAAATATGCGGGAACGTGCCGAACAATTAGGCGGTAATTTTAGTATTGAATCGGGAAGAGGAAAGGGAACGTGTGTAGCTATATCTATTCCAATAAATAAGAAACTATAGAAATGAAAAAAATAAGAATTTTATTTGCAGATGATCATGCCATTGTTAGAGACGGGTTACGTCTTCTTTTCAAAAGTGAACCACAATTTACAGTTGTAGGTGAAGCTTCGAACGGAGTTGAAGCATTGGAACTTATTGCCAAACATAAACCTGATGTAGCTGTATTAGACATTTCGATGCCTAAACTTAACGGTATTGAGGCGACAAAAATAATTAAGAATAAATATCCGGATACCCGCATTCTAATCCTAACAATACATGAAAACGAAGAGTACATTCAGCAAATGATACTTGCCGGAGCCGACGGTTACGTGCTGAAGAATGCTGAGAAAAAAGAAATTTTTGACGGAGTTCGTTCGGTAGCTCATAACGAAACTTTCTTTTCACCAAGCGTTTCAAAAGTGTTGCTTGAAGGATTAATTAAAAGAACAAGGAATAAAGAAATAGTTGAAAATGATAATTATAATAAACTTACAAAACGTGAGATGGAAGTGTTCCAGCTGATAGCCGAAGGTCTTACAAGCAAAGAAATTTCACATAAACTTTTTTTAAGCATAAGTACCGTAAACAGTCACAGAATGAACATAATGAAGAAATTGGATATTCATGATATTGCCTCTCTGGTGAAGTATGCAATTCAAAAAAATTTAATTGCAGTTAAACAATAGTAATACAATCCGCACATGGCATTAAAGTGTATCTGCAAAATAAAAGTTAACCAGTTCATATAAACACAGTAATAACCTTAGCTGTTATAGTTAATGATTTTCTTCTAATAACATTTGCTTAATATTTTCGAAAAGATTACATGATAAAAAATCAATAAAACTGTTAATTGAATGACATGCTTAATATATATAACATTCTAATGCAAGGATTATATATTATGGCAAAAAGTAAATCATATATACCGAAAGCCCTGATAGTTGACGATAATTATAATTTCCGGGAAGGTTATAGGGAATATTTAACTTATCAAACTGATCTTGATATAGTGGGTGAAGCTCAAGACGGTTTTGAAGCTATAAAAAAAATCAACAAGCTTAAACCGGATATTGTTTTTATGGATATATCAATGCCCAAAATGGATGGTTTAACGGCGGCTCATTTAATAAAGAAAAAATTCCCGGAGATAAAAATAGTGATCGTTACTATTCACGAAAAATACATATTTAAGGGGATTGTGGATTCATTACCGGTTGACGGATTTATAAATAAGTCAGCAATTTCTCATGAGCTGCCTAAAATGTTAAAAAAGCTGGATAAATATTCAAATACAATTGTCGAGTAAATAATTTAATCGCCGGCAGAAATCACATTACTCGTAACCGGTTAATGCCTTATGCAACTTGACAGATAAATATGGATTTATGATGAAGGACAATAAAATTTTAGAATCAGAAACCTCGATTATTAATCACACTCCTCCTAAGAACGATGTTGACTTTATCGGTAATAATTCTCGTATTCGTGAAATCTATTCTGTAATTAATCTTGTAGCTGATTCAACAACGCCGGTTTTAATAACTGGCGAAAGCGGCACAGGTAAGGATGTTGCTGCCCGCTTAATTCATTCGAGAAGTCCGAGATCCGACAAGCCGTACATAGCAATTAATTGTGCAGCGGTTCCAAAGGATGTATTTGAGAATGAATTGTTCGGCCATGAACAAGGGGCGTTCACAGGTGCAATTTCAAAAAAAATGGGTTACTTCGAGATGGCTAACCACGGAACTCTCTTTCTTGATGAAATTGCCGAAATGGCTCCCGAAACTCAAGCAAAACTTCTTAGGGTAATTGAGAACAAATCTTTCAGACGTCTAGGAGGCAAAGAAGAACTTTATGTTGATGTTAGAATGCTTGCGGCGACAAATAAAAAAATTGACGATGCTGTTAACAGAGGAGAAATGCGCAAAGATTTGTATTACCGTTTTAGCGTAATTGAAATACACCTGCCTCCTTTAAGGGAACGTAAGGAAGATATTTCTATTCTTGTCGAATTCTTTTTGTCATCACTCTGCAAGCAGCAGAAAAAAAATCCGAAAAAATTCTCTGATGCTGCATTTAATATGATGCATAGGTATAACTGGCCCGGGAATGTAAGAGAGTTAAAAAATGTTATAGAACGTTTGGTGATTATGTGCCCTGAAGATATTATCACACCTAATTACCTGCCTATGAATATAGCTGATTCGAGATTACATGAGGACACAATTAATATAACTGTGGGCACGTCCCTAAAAAACGCTGAAAGAGAAATCATTCTTAGAACTTTAACTGCAGTTGATAATAATAAATCTAAGGCAGCTAATTTATTAGGTGTAAGTAGAAAAGCGTTATATAATAAAATAGATAGGTTTGACGAATGATAAAAAAAACCGCCTTGATCAGTAATAGATCAAGACGGTTCCAAACGCATGCTAAATGATTTGCGCTATTTTATAAAGTTCATTTTTTTAACCAGCACATTATTATCTGAACAAAGCTGATAAATATAAATGCCGCTCGGGAAATTACTTGCATCCCATACTTCACGGTAGTTTCCTGCTGGCAGTGTCTTGGATACTAAAGTAGCTACTTCCTGACCGAGAATATTGTAGATCTTCAAAGTAACAAAACTCTGTTGAGAAATGTTAAAAGCAATAATTGTTGACGGATTAAACGGGTTAGGATAATTCTGATCCAAATTAAATTTATCCGGCAATGTAGTATTTTCCGTTCCGGCAACTAATTTGGCAACAACCGAAGCTCCGTTAAAATGAATATTATCAACAAAATAAGTTTTTTGTTTACCTGTAAAATTTTGAATAGTAATGCTGTGAATAATATAATTATTCGGATTAAGTTGACTGATAGGGACCGAAACTATCTGCCACTGGTTTGCAGCAACTTGAATATTAGAAACAGTTGGGAAAGCTTGTCCTAGATCGTTCTCGAAATAGACACCTAATGTAAGTCCGTTTATACCGCCATAAGCCGCAAATTCAAAACTTGCATAATTACTTGTACTAATATTTACAGGGCTACCCCATGAACCATTCCGTAAACGTAAACCTGCCCAGCCGCTTTGAGTAACATTAACCGAGTAAGAACCTTGGAATACTTTCTGAGTACTGTTGAAGGTTGCAGTTGTACCCCAAGATGTATTTATCCACGGTGATTTTAACGTATCACCATATACAATAAGTCCGGCTGATGTTGCTTGTGAACCGGTTGTAAAATTGTAAACAGAAGACCAACTGCCGGTTCCATTTGCATTGGTTGCATTAACTCTCCAATAATATGTAGTGCTTGCTATAAGTCCGCTTACTGCGGATGAAATTCCGGTAATTCCGCTTTGATCAACTGCAGTTGATGAAAATGTAGAACTAATCGAAACTTGCAGATGATACGAAGCAGCACCGTCAACAGCGACCCAGCTTAAAGTTGGATTAGTCGAAACCCCGGTTGAACTGTTAGCGGGCAAAGCAAGTACTGGAGAAACTGGAATTGTGACTACAGTATTTCCTATAATTGAAAAGTCGTCAATAAAAAGTGTTTTGTTTGAACCGCCGCTTTCCTGAATTGAAATCCTGTCGAATGTCTGTCCATTTGGATTTAGTTGATTCATCGGTATTGAAATTATAGTCCATTGGTTAGCAACAATTGCATCATAATTTACTGACGGGAATGATTGACCCTGACTGTTCTGAAAATAAACGGATAACTTCGTGCCTGACGCAGGTGCATATACCGCAAATTTCAATTGCTGGTATTGTGCCGGATTTATGCCCGTCGAATTCCAACCGCCGTACTGTAAACTCAATGCACCCCATGATGAGAAAGTAGTTTTAATTGAACTGTTTCCCGAATAGAATTTTTCCGTACTGCTGAAATTTATTGTAGCGCTCCATGAACTATTTGTCCATGGTGTTTTCAAAACGTCATCATAAACTACAAGATTACTCGATGGACTTGTAGTTGAGTTAGATACATTTACAGTTAAGGATGCAGTTGCTGTATTGCCGGCTGCATCTCTTGCAATTGCAGATAATATGTGAGTTCCGTCTGTTGTTTGTACAGTATTCCATGAGAGATTATATGGTGATGTTACTACCTCGCTGCCGAGAATTGATCCGTCTAATTTATATTGTACACCCGCAACACCAATGTTATCCGATGCACTTGAGTTGACTGTGATTGTACCTGTAACTGTAGAATTGTTTGCAGGTGATGTTATAGAAACAACAGGCAGTGTTGTATCGGTCGTTGAAATAATAACAGAGACATTCACTGATGCTGTAGCTGTATTTCCTGCGGCATCTCTTGCAACAGCAGAAATTGTGTGTGCACCAGGTAAAAGTATAGCAACATTTAGTGAAGTAGTAAATGGCGCCGCTGTTATTTCAACACCGCTATTAATTCCATCAACTTTAAATTGTACACCGGCAACTCCTATGTTATCTGATGCATTAGCTGATAGCGTGACAACACCCAAGATTGAAGAGCCGTTAGATGGAGAAGTTATTGAAATAACCGGAGGAGTTGCATCTGCAACAGGAGTTGAACTGCCGTTCAGCGCTTTCTTTACAGCTTGAAGAAGAACATCTTGTTGACCTGCAACTTGATTGGCACGATAACCGCCGCCAAGTTCCCAAATTATTAATCCTCCAATTCCTTTTGTACGGGCATAATCAAACTTTGCTTGAACGGTTTTTTCATCATCATAAGAAATAAATTTATCGTTAGCTGAGCCTGAGTTATCAATACTTAGATAAGAAGCTTTAGCAGCATCATCCCAGTTGTAGTATTGCGGCTGATAATAATCTTGCATGATAGTGTAATATGGTACATTGCCTTGCACCCACGGATCTGTTGTCCATGTCTGTCGTGGACGAGTAACACCTCCTGTTGTAGTTCCATTTCCACCGTTCCAAACATAGCCGTAGAAATCAATTCCAATTCCTAATTTACTTGCCGGAATTCCCGCTGCAATAAAATTATCAATATTACGGTTTGCAGACGGAACGGGTCCTCCTGTACTTGGGAAAACAAAACTACCGTCGGAGACAGGCGAATTATGCCAGGTTACCCATCC
>VEPI01000064.1:0-27413 GCA_012026935.1 Melioribacter sp.
TTAATATCTGATTGACACAAATATTCCAAACAATAGGTATTGTATGAAAATATTTTTTTCAATTCTAATTTCAACCATATTGTTTTTTTCTTGTACTTCTCAACAAGAAATTGTCAAACAAAAGGAAGAAAAAACTGTTGTTGTCAGCGAGAAGAAGAAAGAGTTAGTTTTTTCTTTTGAAATACAAAAATCTAAAACTACTTCTTCACTGCGGGGTATTTCCGTTGTTGATTCTTTAACTGCATGGGCAAGCGGTACAAACGGAACATTTCTTAGAACAACCGACGGCGGTATTACCTGGATTGAAGGAAAAGTAAAAGGATTTGAACCACTCGACTTTCGTGATGTAGAAGCATTTGATAAAAATACCGCAATTCTAATGGGCACTGACGCACCGGCCTTCTTTTTCAAAACTACAGATGGCGGCAAATCTTGGAAAAGAAAATATATGAACAGAGATGCAAAAGTTTTTTTTGACGGAATGTCTTTCTGGGATGAAAAAAACGGTATTGCGATCAGCGATCCTATTGACGGAAAATTTTTTATTGTAGTTACTAAAGACGGTGGTGATAATTGGCAGCAATATTCTTCATTATACGTTCCTTCTCCGCAAAATGGTGAGGCGGCTTTTGCAGCAAGCGGCACATCTATTACAACAGCAGGAAAAGATCTTGTTTGGTTCGGTACGGGCGGCGGCGAGAAAGCAAGAATTTTCCTTTCGGAAGATAGGGGTGAAAATTGGAGAGCTTTCGATTCTCAAATTAAAGCCGGCAGTCCGACTTGCGGTGTATTTTCAATCTGCTTCAAAGATGAATTGAACGGGATTGCTGTTGGAGGAGATTACAAAAACGATAAAGACAAAAATTCTAACTGTTCAATAAGCGATGACGGCGGATTAAGCTGGCAATCCGTAAAATTGAATCCGCCGAGCGGTTTTAAATCATGCGTCAGTTGGAATAACAAATTCAAATTTTACATAACCACAGGTACATCCGGAAGTGATTATTCAATTGATGATGGTATAACTTGGCGTGGAATTGACCCGCGTAGTTTTAACAGCATTGGTGTTTCTAAATTAGACGGCAGTTGTTTTATGGTTGGCGATAAAGGTATTATAGCAAAAGTTAGAGTACGATAATTATTTCTTTTTCTTCAGTTTCTCGTGAAAGTTATTAATTCTTTCTACATAATTTAATGTCTCCTCATACTTCCATCTTGGTACTTGCTTAGCAACATCTGTAATTGATTTCCATGAAGTATGATCTAAGCTGTTATCCTTTGCTTTTATTTGAGCTTTCATTATTGTTCCGCGTCCGGCATTATAACTTCCGTAAGTAAAATTCATCTTATTCGAATCTGCTCCTATCTCTTTCCATGCTTTGTATAAAGTTCTATCATAATAAATTCCGGCGCCAATATTCCATTCCGGATCTTCGATCTGTGAAAATTCGGGATTAACGCTTTGTATTTCTTGAAACGTTGAAGGCATTAACTGCATCAATCCTCTAGCTCCCACTTGGCTGATTGCATCGGGAGTTAAACCGCTTTCTGCAATTCCCTGTGCTTTAAATTCTTTCCAGTCGAATCCGGGACCGAAAAATCTCTTGCTGTATTTTTTGAAAGTATCGTCGTACTTCGCAAAATGTTTTTGAGAATAAACATGATTATACATAAAAAAGATTAATACAATGCACAATACTCTTTTCAATTTAACGAACCTCCTATTATCAAAGCGATTGCAATAAAAAGTGCTGCAATAAAAATAGCTACGGCAATATTTCCTTTTTTAAGTTCTTCTTCAAAATTAATTTTGGGTGATAGTAAATCAAACACCTTGTAAGAAACGAACATCAAGACCACACCAATTACAGCATACATAAGATTGAGTAAAATGATTGACCATTCCATATTAACTCCATTTAGTTCTTAATATCTGATATGAATTTACAGTTAAACAAGTTGTTAAATCAAGATATAACAAAATGAAACAAAACCAAAATCCACTTGCTAATCTTATCAATAGCCAATAAGTTACGTACCCAAATATTCTTTTTAGTACAAATCAACCATCAGAAATAATCAATCACAGGATAAATATGAGTCTGAGTCAAATTGCAAGATCAATTAAAGCTTCCCCAACCCTGGCTTTGAATGAAAAGGCGGCGATCTTAAGAGAAAAAGGTGACCCGGTAATACATTTAGGCGGCGGAGAACCCAAAAGCAGAGCTCCTATGGATGCACTGTTAGCGGCAGTAAATTCACTTAACACCGGAGAAGTACGTTATACCCCGGCAGATGGAATTCCAGAATTGAAGAAAGCAATTATTAGATACACGGAAGAATTTTACCATCGCAAAGTTAATCCCGAAAATGTAATTGCGTCAGGTGGTGCTAAACAATCTATCATGGTAGCAATGCAGGCAATTTTAAATCCGCAAGAAGAAATAATTTATCCGGCTCCTTATTGGGTTAGTTATCCCGATATGGCAAAACTTTGCGGTGCAATTGGAGTTGCTGCATTACCTGAAGATGGAACGTTTTACCCGCGGCTAAAAGATATTGAACAACGTATCGGTTCATATACAAGAGCTGTAATAATTAACAGTCCCAATAATCCTTCTGGCGCTATGTATTCGGAAGAATTTATTTCCGATATAGTTGATTTCTGTGAGAAGAAAGATCTTTACTTAATTATGGATGATATTTATCACCGTCTTGTTTTCGATGGAAAGAAACCTTTCAGCGCTTATGATTACACTAAAAAATCAGTTGAGAATTCTAAGATCATTGTGATTAACGGAGTATCGAAACAATATGCAATGACCGGATTTAGAATCGGCTGGGCTGTTGGAAATAAAAAAGTCATCGAAGCAATGTCGAACATACAGGGGCATCAAACATCCGGACCATCTGTTCTTCTTCAAAAAGCAGCAGCCGGTGCTCTTAACGGAATTCAATCAAGTGTTGAAAGTCTTCGTATTACATTAGAGAATAACCGTAATGTTTTAATCGAACAGCTTCGTTCATTTAACGGTGTTAAAGTTAATGTGCCCGATGGAACATTTTATTGCTTCGCAGATTTTTCAGCTTACGAAAAAGATTCACAAAAACTTTCTTCATTTTTAATTGACAAAGTAATGGTGCTAACGGTTCCCGGAAAAGAATTCGGTTTAGATGGTCATTTAAGAATTAGTTATTGCGGAACTATTAAAGATATAACCGAAGGCGTTGAAAGAATGAAATGGGCACTCGATCCGAATTCACCTAATGAACTTTATATTGGTGATAGAAAATTAGTGAGGGACTGGTCATGAGCAAATATTTAGAATTCAACACACCTGCAACAAAGCAAGCTTTAGATCTTGCTTCTGATTTCAGATTAAAAAACCAAGGGTTAACAAGTCTTGATCGCGTTTTTTGGAATTTACCCGACGAAGCTCTCTATGAAGAAATCATTTTTAGAAATGAAGGCAGAATTGCAAAAAGCGGACCTCTTCTTGTAAATACAGGAAAACACACAGCGCGTGCAGCAGCAGATAAATTTGTTGTTCACGAAGAATCAACAGCTAAAGATATTTGGTGGGGAACTTATAACCGCCCTTATGCTCATTCAATGTGGTCACAGTTAATGGGACGGTTACAAGCTTGGGCTCAAGGTGAAGAATTGTTTGTTCAAGATTGTTATGCGGGTGCAGATCCGGAATACAAAATGCCCGTTCGAATCATTACAGAAAAAGCTTGGCATAGTTTGTTTGCGCGCAATATGTTTTTAACTACTAACGATAAAGATGAATTGAAAAAATTCGTTCCTGAATTTACAGTTATCGCTGTTCCGGGATTTAAAGTTGATCCGATAACTGACGGCACGAGAACAGATACTGCAATCATTTTAAATTTCGATCAGAGAACGGCAATAATTGCAAACACACTTTACGCCGGCGAAATAAAAAAATCCGTCTTCACTGTTTTAAATTTCTTGCTTACTTATGAAGATGTACTTCCGATGCATTGTTCTGCAAACGTTGGCGACAAAGGCGATGCTGCATTGTTCTTCGGTTTAAGCGGTACAGGTAAAACAACTTTGTCTGCAGATCCAAAACGTAAACTTATCGGCGATGATGAACACGGTTGGAGTAATCAAGGTGTATTTAATTTTGAAGCTGGATGCTATGCAAAAGTTATACGTCTTTCTGCGGATAATGAGCCGCAGATATATGAAACCACGCGGCGATTCGGAACAATATTGGAAAATGTTGTTTGGGACCCGACAACACGCAATATTGATCTTGATGATGACACGATAACGGAAAATACGCGCGCTTCATACCCGATTGATTTTATTCCGAATGTAATTAAAGAAGGTTATGTACATACACATCCGAAGAATATAATTTTCCTAACTTGTGATGCTTCAGGTGTTATGCCGCCAATCGCAAAATTAAATCCCGAACAGGCACAGTACCATTTTATAAGCGGATATACTTCAAAGATTGCCGGAACGGAGATTGGTTTAGGCATTGAACCACAGATAACTTTTTCTGCATGTTTCGGCGGACCTTTTATGGTTCGTCATCCTTCAGATTATGCAGCAATGCTTAAACAAAGAATGTTAAAACACAACGCAAATGTTTGGTTAGTTAATACGGGTTGGGTGGGCGGAAGATTCGGTGTTGGTAAACGTATTAGTATTCGTCATACTAGAAATCTTTTAAATGCTGCACTCGAAGGAAAACTTGATAAAGTGAAATTCAGAAAAGATAAATTATTCGGTTATGAAGTTCCCGTTACTTGCCCTGATGTTCCCGAAGATGTTTTATTCCCGGAAAACTCATGGGGAAGTAAAGATGAATATTGGAAAAAGTACGATGCGCTTGCCGCACGTTTCCAAGATAACTTCAAACTGTTTGAAGTTGGTTGTCCTCAAGAAGTTATTAATGCCGGACCAAAGAGATTAGCACAAATAAAATAAATTGATCACCGGAGTTTGTAAAAACTCCGGTACAATTTTTTAGGAGGATAAAATGAAAATCCAGAAGGCATTTTTAATTCTTGGAATATTCGGATTGATTTTTGTCTCCGGCTGTAATAATAATGTTGAAGTATTCACTCCTACTTTAAGCGATGGTCTGATAGAGAACACCCCTGCTATTGTCAACGGATCGGCGTCTTTTACCTATGCATTAAAAGCAAATAATTTTGACGGAAATTACAATAACGCTTTAACTCTAAATTCTAAAAGCTTGGAAATTGCTATCGCAATTGGTAATTATTCTTTGGGAAGAATAATAATTGATATATACAACGAAGACAATATTAATATTTTCCATGGAAATTATACCGAAGGTATAGCAATAACTCAAAGTTTTACTACAGAAACATTTGCAAAAAGAATAGAACTGACCCTTATAAAAGTTACGGCGTCAGTTAGTCTGGCAGTAAAAGCAAAATAATTTTTGAATATTCTCTGCTACAACTAACTTTTTTTATTCGGGTTCACTGCGGATAGACTAAAATTAAAAGTACTTCCTTTGCCTTCTTCACTTTCTACCCAAATTTTACCGTTATGTTTTTCGACAAATTCTTTACAGAGTAATAAACCTAATCCTGTGCTTAGTTCACCCTCTGTTCCTTTAGTGCTGACTGTCCCGTCTATCTTGAACAGCTTCTTTATATTTTCTTCGGATATCCCAATGCCGGTATCACTTACAGAAACTACCATAGTTTCGCTGTTCATCTTTTTTGTCTTTATTATAACTTTTCCGTCTCTTCTCGTGAACTTTACTGCATTTGATAAAAGATTTCTCAGAACAGTACTTATCATTTTTTCATCCGCATAAACTTTCTGCGTTCCGGCTGTTTCGTTTATTATCATAATTCCTTTTTGCACGGCACTTTGTTTTACCGTTTCAATACATTTCAAAACAATTTTTTGCAATTCAATTTCTTTGGGAATAAAAATTATTGAACCTTTTTGAATTTGTGTCCATTCTAATAAATTTTCCACCAGCTTATAAAGAGTTGAAACTGATTCACGAATAGATTTCCCGTATTCGGTTATTTCAGCTTTAGTAAAGTCCTCTTCGCCTGATGCCATCATTTCCGTTAAACTCAATAAACCCTGGAAAGGATTTTTTAAATCATGGGCAATGATAGTGAAGAATTTATCTTTTTCGGCATTGATTCTTAAAAGTTGTTCATTATGTTTTTGAATCTCATCTTCAACTTGTTTTGTAATATTTATCTCATTTTCTAATTGTGCAATTAGCAGTTTTATTCTTTCCGCCATTTCATAAAAACTTTTTCCCAAAACACCAATTTCATCAGTGGATTTAATATCTATCGCAGCTTCTAAATTCCCTTTTCTAAAATTATCCGCTTGTTGTGTTAGTTTTGTTATGGGGTTTAAAATAGAACGTGAATATAAAACACCTATTAACACACTAATAAATAATGCCAATCCACTAAGAATAAAGATGTTTCTAAATGATGACGATATCGTAGAGGATAGTTGTGCTTTCTCTTTTTCCAGTCTATTATTTGTAAAAATGATAGCACTGTTGACAGTGCTAAGAAATTCTGTTTCACTAGTCTCCATTTCTTCTTTTTTCTCTAAGGCCTCATTACCGGATATTCTCTGTTTATTTATTTCTATGAATTTGGCAGCAGTTGTTTTTAGCAATTTACCGGCTTTGCTTATTTCTTTTATCTGCTCTACAGCTCCCGGGAATGATTCTTTAACTAAGCTTTCATATTGTGAAAAAGCTTTATGACATGAATTACATGATTGTTGAATCAATTTGGTTTCTTGTTCTATCTGTGTTGATTGAGATGTGTTTCTTCTTTCGGCTTGTATATATGCATATTCTGAAGCGGAGGAAATTAGTCTTAGACAGGCTAACTTCATATCCTCAAGATATTGAATTAGAGGCAGGGATTTTGTAGAAATAAGTCCATAGCCACTTTCGATATTCCGAATTGTACTGAAACCAATATAACTTACAACTCCTACAAAAAGAGAAATAAAAACAAACCCCAAAACTAGTTTATAACGAATCTTAGAATTTATAATTCTAAGTATTTCCATATATAATTCTTTTCTTTCAGGTCTTTAGAATTAATAAAATTTTCCTTAATACGGATTTTACAAGTTATGTTTCTACAAATATTATTAGTTGCCGTTTCCTCCTATAATTTTTTTGAATCTCTGTTTTATCTAATTAGAGAAATAACCGCTTCCTTAAGTATCCTATTTGAAACCGGTTTTGTAATAAAAAGATCCGAACCTGATTCTATCGCTGTTTGACGCATCTTTGTTTGTGCATGTGCAGTTAAACAAAGTATAGGAGTGCCGGTAAAAGCCGGCGCTGTTTTTATCTCCTTTATTAACTCAAGACCATTTTTATTTCCTCTTAACGATACATCCATTATTATAATATCGTACTTTGTTTTCGAGTACTTTTCATAATATTCATCAACCGATTCACAATAATCTATTTCAAAATCATTTTGAAAAATCCTTCTCATTACTTTTATTGATAAATCATCGTCTTCTACTATCAGCATTTTTTTCATAACAATCTCCTTTAGCTGTTGCTCAAGATCATGATCAAGTGCAAGATCATGATCATGTTCATACTCTTGATCTACTTTCTAAATATAACTCTGAAAGTTGAACCGGCATTTTTTTCACTTTCTACTTCTATTATAGCATTGTTTATATCGCAATATCTTTTAGTAAGCGCTAAACCGAGCCCGTTCCCTTCATAGGATCTGCTGTAGCCTTGCTCTTCTTGAACGAACGGTTCAAATATTTTAGGAAGAAATTCTTTACTCATTCCTATTCCAGTATCCTTTACTTCTACCATAACATTGCCGCTTCTGTTCTTAGTTAAAAGTATTTCAACTTTTCCACTCTTTGTATATTTTATGGCATTATCAATTAAGTTAGCAAATATTTGAGTGACGCTGTATTCATCAGCCAAAACTTTTGTTTCCTTAAAATCACATTTGTAAATCAGTTCAAGTCCTTTTTGTTTGGCAAATTGCTGATGTTCGAGATACAAATTGTTAAGTAAGCCGGAATTAAGGTCAAGCTTTATAAATCTAGGGTTATAGCCGCTGGTCTGTAACTCTGCTACGTTAAGTATCAAATCTACAGTTCTAATAATTCTCTTTGAGGCCAAATCAATACCATCAAAACAATCCTGCGCTTCTGCATCTATTTGTTTGCCTAATGACTCAGTAAGGTAATCAATATTTCCAACTATAATATTTATTGGAGTTCTAATTTCATGCGACATTTGTGCAAGGAATTCCGATTTCAGTTTATCAGATTGCTCTGCCAACTCTTTAGCTAACTTCATTTTTTCTTCGGCATCTTTTCGTTGAGTAAGATCTACGTACATGCCGTAAATACCAACCGTTATATTATTTTCAATAATAGGTACTCCGATAATTTGAACATAAACAAGAGTACCATCTTTTTTCCGGCGGTAACTTTCTTTATTAAACTGATTGCCGGCGTGAGTTTGATCTGAATAGATCTTAGCCTCATCCTGCAGTTCGGGAGGAACGATTATCGCATTTAACTCTTTGTCATTAATTTCTTCAGGCAGGTACCCGAACATTTTTGAGAATGATTCGTTGACATGAACAACTCTATCTTGATTGTCTAACAACGCAATTGCAATTGGCGAGTTCTCTAACAATTGTTCAAATCTATTTTTTTGAGAAATAATTTCTTGCTCGGTACGTTTGCGTTCGGTAATATCTTTTGCTACTCCTATGAGCGCAATAGGTTTATTTGACTTATCTCGAATTATAGTCGTTGAAAGAAAGATTGGAAATTCACTGCCATCTTTTTTACGGTTCAAGATTTCGCCTGTCCATCCGCCGCGGATAGTAGCTGGTAGAATTTCACGTACAACTTCCGGCAGATTATTAGGCGAACGAACAATGAGCATATTTTTGCCAATAAGTTCGTCTTCATTATAACCGTAAGTCTTCTTAAATGATTCATTCACAAAAATTATTTTATCTTCCATATCGGTGATGCTCACACATTCATTAACACTTCTCATTGCAAACGCAAGCATTTTTATTTCTTCTTCAGTACGCTTTTGCTTAGTTATATCCCTTACCATTCCACGCACTATTGGTTTAGCAACTCCTTTGGTTCGTAGAGTATTGTTGTATTCCCATATTCGTCTTTCACCGGTCTTTGTCTGAATAGTCATAAGACCTTGAGCTTTTCCAGTGGCAAATATCTTTGTTAAATATGCCTTAAATACTCTTTTATATTCCGGAATAAGTAGATCTTGCATATTCATCTTTAACACTTCTTCTTCGGAATAGCCGGTAATTTGCAAAGCAGCATTATTTGCTGATAATATGTTTCCATCTATATCATGAGTGCAAATTAAGTCGCTGCTGTTTTCAACCAAATCGCGGAAACGGTCTTCGCTTTCACTCAGTTCTTGTTCAGCACGTTTTCTCTCAGTTATATCCTCTACAGTTCCATCATAGTACAGACTCTTTCCTGTAGTATCACGAATTGCTTTTGCACTTTCTCTTATAAAAATTGCTGATCCATCTTTACAAGTCCATGCAGACTCTAAACCTTTAACTTCATTTTGCTTTTCTATTTGTTCAAGAAACCGTTTGCGTTCATAATTAGGTTCGAAACCATCTTTTTCAAGATTCCTTGCAGCAAGATCTTCAAAAGATGAGTAACCTAGCATTTTGACAAGAGTGGGGTTGGCAAGCAGTATCTGTCCATCTGGAGTGGTTCTGTAAATACCTATTGTGGAATTCTGATAAAGTGAGCGGAAACGATCTTCGCTTTCAAGCAGCGCTTGTTCGGCAATTTTTCTTTCTGTTATATCACGCTCTATCGCAAGATGTCCAATAATTTCTCCTTGTTCATTAATTATCGGATTGACCGATGCTTCAAAATTTAGCAACCGCCCGTCTTTGGTTTTATTAACTATTTCATGAATTACCGGTCTCTTAGTAAGTAAATCATTCCAAAAGTTTTTATAATACTCTTGAGTTAAAGTCCCTGACTTCAAAATACGCGGTGTTTTACCAATGGCTTCTTCTTTAGTATAGCCAAAAATGTTTTCGAAGGCCGGATTTACATAAACAATTGTTCCGTTCGGATCGGTTAAAAAGACCGCATCACCGGATCGTTCAATTCCCATTCTAAATTTTAAAAGAAATTCCTCAGCTTTTTTTCGCTTTGTATCCTGTTCAATAAATTCTAGTGCAAAAGAAATATCCATTGCCATTTCTTCAAGAAGTTTAATTTCATCATCCGTAAAAAATTCAACTTCGTTTGAATATAATTTGATAACGCCTTTCGCGGTTCCAAAAACTTTTATTGGAAATGTAGCCAACGATTTAAATCCAAGTTTGATTGCCTCGTCTCTCTTAGCAAGCATACTCTCATCATTTGCTATATCGTTCGAAATAATAAATTTACCGGATCTTATAGCTTTTTGTGTAGGACTCTCGGATTGTGTGCTATCATTTAAATCAATTTTTATTTTGTTAAAATAATTTCCTGTCACACCGGCAGAAGCAGCAACATCAACAATTTTAGTTTGCGGGTTGATCATGCCAATCCATACCATTAGAAATTTACCATCTTCAATTCCAATACGGCAAATCTCATTGAATAACTGATCAATATCATGAACTCGAACAATTGCCTGATTGATGTTGCTAAGGAGAGCATAGACACGATTCAGTTTTTGTATATGTTTCTGTGATTTTACACGGTCAGTAACATTTATTGTACTAAGGATTAAAGCAGAAACGGAACCATCTTTTGCTTTTACAGGCTGAAGACTCCAATCCCAATAAGAAATTCCGCGTTCAGGATGTTTTGCATACTCAAAAGGTTTGGCAAAGGCGATTTGCGGTTGACCGGTTTCTACAACTTTGCGGAAAAGAATTTCATTCTCTTCATAAGGAAAAAGTGCAAAATGGTTTTTACCCGGATAAAAATCCGGCGGACGTTCATCAGCTTCGGCATAAGCTTGATTAACTTGAATGAAATTAAATTCGTTATCAAGGTAAGCCATCATAATGTGTGTATTGTTAAAAACTTTTTCCAACAATTCATAACTCTCTCTTAAAGCCTCTGCTGTTTGAAGTCTTTCCCTGTAAAAGCGTGCACGCTGATGTCTCCAAATTACAGCTACACTTGAACCAGAACCAAAGAGAAGGGCAGTTATCAGAAATATCAGCAACCAAAGTCTTTCGCTCAACGGGGCATACACTTCTGCAAAATCCATTTTTGTAATAATAAACCAAGGGGAGTTTGGAATATGGTGTACATCGGCAAGAACATACACGTTTCTGTAGTCATAACCTTCAACAATCCCCTCTTCCCCCAACAACGCTTTAACAGCAAGTACATTTTTGTTCTTAAGAGAAATACGAAATGAAAGAGCAACATTCTGCTTTAACTTCAGCTCATTCAGATAGACAGCGTCATCGCCTTCTTTTCTAACAAGCACAGTCTCAGATGTTTTGCTCTGTGTGGGCCATTTTTTAATGTAGGGATAAAGATATTCTTCAGGATCAATCCGCAATGAGAGAACACCATTAATACGTTTACTATTTTTAGGATCAAATATTGGAACTAATATATTGAGATAGATATGTTGATCGTAATCATTTCTGTAAAAATCAATAAAAGTAATCTTACCTGATTTTATTACTTCCAAAAATTTATTTTTAATTGTTGATGAATGCGGTTTGGGCAGATCGGCTATATTTAATCTTTCAACACCTTTGGCATCATGCAGACACAAATTATTATATTGATTTACAACCTTGAAATGGTTCAGCCAAATTCGAAGCTGACGGTATGCTTCAATATCATTTGGCTTTTTAAAATATCGGTCAACAAGGGTAGAGAAAACTATATTCTTATAAAATAAAGAAACATCTTCAACCCATTCTTTTCGAATATGAGTAAGTTCGCTAATTTTTAAATCGGCTACGGCAGAAAGCTCCTTTTCTTTTTCCAATTTGAATTCATCTTCATTATGTTTATAATAAAAGTACCCCGCTGATATAATTCCCGCTGCAAGAGCCACAAAAATCATAACGAGAATCATTGATGACCCTGTTGAAGCGGCATCAGTTTCACTTTTATATTGCCATATCTTCGGACTTATGAATGCTATAAGTGCTATTCCAAGAAAAAAGAATGCAAGTGAAGTTGAAAGAGCAGGCGGAATAAATTGAGTACCGTAAAGAAGTGGCGTTCCAAAAAGGTGGGCTAATAACAAAATGATGGAGACAAGAATAACTAAAGAAGCTAAAGTGAAAGAGGTAAGCATTAACTTCTGTTTTTTGAATAATAATATTGAAATAAGAAATGATAAACCGGCAAGAACAAAACAAAATGCAGTTAAAGGTGAAATATGTCCATAAGGCGCTCCGTTAATTGATCCTTCAATATTGAAACCTAGATGTTCAATTGCGAGTCGTTTTCCAAAGGAAGAAAGAAAGAAAAAGAGAAGGGCAATCAATGTACCTATTGAACTAATAATAATTCCTGCTTTGTAAGACCAAAGGCCTTTGGGAAATTGTGTACAAAGTAAGATCGCCACACCAAACAGTATGAACAAAAACGCAGTGCTTGGTGCCATTGGTATAAGACTGGAATCAAAACTTGTTAATACAGAGCTGCCTAAAATCCATCCGATTAAAGTAATTGTACCAATGCCTAGCGTTAAGTAAACAAAGAAAAGTGTGATTAGAAATGGTAAACGTCTTGTCCCGCCAAAGTAGTTTATCATAATTTGTAAACCTACTTTCATAAATACAAAGGATATATACTTTAATTATTTTTAAAAGTAAACACACGGATTACAACCAAAAGTAATTATCATGTCGAATGAGTAATCAGTAAAGCATTATATTTAGATCAATTAGTCTAAGATTAGTTTTGAAAAAACTTTTTCAATTACTTTCTCTTAAACTTCTCAAATACTATATTGCCTTCATCATTATTTAGAACTGTTTTCCATCATTATTCAGTTCATTTTATCTGTTCAAAATAAAATTATTAGGTAAAAAAATGCACGTTTCAAAACGAATAAATAAAATTGGTGTATCTCCTACAATGAAAGTAGCAGCAGAAGCAAAGTTAATGCAATCTCGAGGAGAAAGTGTAATTGATTTTTCTGTTGGTGAACCTGATTTTCCAACTCCTCCTAATGTAAAGGAAGCAGCTGTCCGTGCAATTGCAAATAATCAAACCAGATACACTTTAAACCAGGGTACAATAGAACTTCGCACTGCGATATCTAACAAATTAAATAAAGAAAACGGGTTGGAATATTCTACAGATGAAATCATTGTCTCTGCCGGAGCCAAACAAAGTTTATATAATACGATTCAATCTTTAATTTATGTTGATGACGAAGTTATAATTCCCGCTCCTTATTGGGTTTCGTATCCTGATATGGTTTCACTTGCACACGGACAATCGGTTATAGTACCAACAACTGAAGAGACCGGATTTAAAATTACTCCGGAACAACTAAAGAAAGCTATTACACCATATACAAAAATTTTAATCCTATGCAATCCATCTAATCCAACGGGTTCTTGTTATACTCGAAAAGAACTTGAAGCAATTGCTAAAATTGTTGAAGAGAATAATTTCTATGTAATCAGCGATGAGATATATGAAAAAATTGTTTTCGATAATTTTGAATTTGTTTGCTTTGCATCATTAAGCGATAAAATCAAAAAGAAAACTATAACAGTGAATGGTTTATCTAAATCGTATGCAATGACAGGCTGGCGGGTCGGTTATGCGGCAGGTCCGGAGAACATAATACAAGCGATAAATAAAATTCAAAGTCATAGTACATCCAATGCGTCATCTGTTTCTCAAGCCGCATCTATAGAAGCATTAAAAGGTTCTCAAGACTATGTTGAAATGATGAGGAAAGAATACGAACAGCGAAGAAATTTTCTATACGACGCTCTGATATCAATCAAAGGAATAACCTGCTATAAACCTGAAGGTGCTTTTTTTCTCTTTCCAAATTTTACAAACTACTTTCATAAATCAACCCATGTATTCAGAATAGAACATTCTTTTGACCTTGCAATGTATCTGCTGCATCATGTAAAGGTTGCAACTGTTCCCGGAAGTGCATTTGGTGCTGAAGGTTATTTAAGATTATCCTATGCAACATCAATGGAAGATCTGAAAGAAGGTGTTGAAAGAATTAAAGAGGCTTTGGCACAACTACATTAATTTTTTTTTCGAATCTTGATCATACTTTTGTTCTATGATCAAGATTAAGATCATAAGCAAGAGCAGGAAAATTAACTAATTAGATACGATTCAAGAGCACGGTAAACTTTTTCAACAGGCATTTTTTCTCCGCACCATAATTCATATGATTTTGCCCCTTGTTCTACCAGCATTTTTAGTCCCGTGATTATTGTAGAACCTTGACTTTCGGCAAGCTTCAGCAGTTTTGTTTTTACGGGATTATAAACAATATCAAAAACAATCTGTCCTTTCATAAATGATTCTTTAATTGTTGTTGCAGAATCGTCAATTTCAGGATACATGCCCATTGATGTAGTGTTTATAATAAGTTTAGAATCACGAAATGTTTCAACAAGATCCGGAGGAACCAGCGGAAACGCTTTAAAGTCATTAAAAAACAACTTGGCGGAAAAATATTCTTTTAATGATTCGGCAGTTTGTTCTGTGCGATTTATAATATTAATGTGACCAACCTTAAAATTACGGATGAGTGCATAAATTACACTGCGTGAAGCACCGCCGGCACCAATCACAGATACTTTTGCTCCAGCAATTTCATCTTTAAATGGATTTAATGATTCCACTACCCCTAATACATCGGTATTATAACCGCGCAAAATTCCATCCTCGTTAGTAACTGTATTTACAGCACCTACAATATTTGCTTCTTCAGTTACATCTTTTAATAACGGAAGAATTTTTTCTTTCAAAGGTAGAGTAACATTGAATCCTTTAATCCCAAGTGCAACAATTCCTTTTAGAGTATCTTTTAATGAATTTGCAGGAACATCAAAAGGAAGATATATATAATTTTGTCCGGTCAACTCGAAGGCAATGTTCTGCATTAAAGGAGAGTAAGAATGTTTAATAGGATGACCTATTATGCCTACAATTTTCGTATTGTGATTAAATTTATTTTGAGATTGCATTTTCAATTATTGTTTGTTTTCATCAAGTAATTTGATGAATAGTTTTGAAGTTTTTACTTCAGGATAGTCTCTCGTAAACTTGTTTCTTATACTTGGATCAAGTTCAAAAGCTAATTTAAGATTATCAATTGCTTCCTGAGTATGCCCCAATAAAAAATTGATCTTTGCTTTTCCATAAAATGAATTTGCATGTAAAGAATTTATTCTGATGCATTCGTCATAAGATTTTATTCCTTCCAGCCAAAGTCCGACTTCCGTATATGTCTCCGCCAATTTATACCATGCATCAAAATTATCCCGGTTAACTGTAGTTGCTTTCAAATAATTATTGATTGATTCTTGAAGATTACCTAGCGAATATTCCAAATCAGCGATTGCAAACCAAGCGTCTTCGGGATTTCCCGTTAACGAAATAGCTTTGTTAAAATCTTTCAAAGCCAATTGATATTTTCCAACTAGGTCATAACAATAACCGCGCGCAAGGTATGCTTCATAATATTCAGGATCAAGCTTTATAGATTCTGAATAAGAACGAATCGCATGAACATACGATCCGAGTTCTTCGTATGTCTGTCCCATATTAAAAAGAATGGTCTCATCAAAAGGATCGAGATCAAAAGCTTTTTTGTAAGACTTGAGTGCATCGTTAGTTCTTGAAACTCTCGAATAAGCATATCCGACATTAAACCATGAGCTGGAGAAATCATCTTTCAGAGCAATGGATAGTTCAAAACAATTAATTGCTTTTTCAAATTCCTCAAGACGCAAATGAACAATTCCTTTATTATACCAGCCGGTAAAACTATTCGGGTCATACTCTAAATACTTATCATAAGCCGCCAATGCCTTATCCAATTGGTCCGTATTTTCAAAACAAAATCCAAGTTCGTACCAGGCTTCCAAGTATTCTTGATCGGCAGCTATTGCTTTATTAAAGTACTCGATTGCTTCCGTATATTTTTCTTTCTTTTGATAAATAACACCAAGACTAAACAATGTTTCCTCGTTGTGGGGTTCAATTTCTAATGCTCTTTTCAATGATTCGACAGCATCTTCAAACATACCCAAATTATCTTCAGCAATTGATTTGTTGATATACGTTTCAACATCATTGGGATTCAATGAGAGGGACTTATCAAAGCAGTGGTATGCCTCTTCGAAATTAAATGTGTTGTTTAAAAGGATTCCTTTGAACTGCCAAGCATCGGAATTATACGGAACTGCTTTCAATAGTGCGTTGGCTAGATATAAACCGTCCTCAATCAGATCATATTCAAGGCAGTGCTGAATAACTTCCTCGATAAAATCCAAGTGGGCAAATGTATGTTCGTTATCTATGTGTTCCCGGCAGATTTTTATTTTTAATTTTACTTCTTCCTCATCGTAATCTGAATCATAATTGTCACCTAAATAATCTTCAGAAAAACTCATTAATACTCCCTCTTAATTCGGAAGAAAATGTATAGCTAACAAAAGTGAAAATCAAGTTGAAATTAATAAGGTAATTTTGGATGTGATAAAATAAATTCTTATAAATAGAATTATTGAAGACTAAATTCGTGTTTGTGTGATAAAATTTTTTTTATCCCGCTTGTAAGTTTTACAGCATGTATCTTAAGTTGTTTATTAAATTTTTGTTCATATGATCTTTTCATGTTTTCTGCGAAGGAATTAATATTTTTATCGGCCACAATATTAAATGTGCTGCGGATTGGACTGCAACTAATCATTTTCGCACAAAGAACATTCTCTAACTTAATGGCTTCATTTACTAAAAAATCACAGTGCTCATTTCTGAGTTCATATTCTTCGGCCAAATTATTATAAGATTCTATAACTAAGTTGCCAAATTCTCTAAAAGATTTTTTTCGTATTAATTTAACAGCCGCTTCCGATCTGTTTCTTTCCTTTACATTATAAAGTATCCTATTGAATATTCTATGCGGCAGCATATGATAATGTTTGTGCAAAAAATCTATACTGACATCACGTAAATTTTTTATGCCCCAGATATATAATCTTAAACC
Source organism: Melioribacter sp. (assembly GCA_012026935.1). GTDB lineage: Bacteria > Bacteroidota > Ignavibacteria > Ignavibacteriales > Melioribacteraceae > Fen-1258. The sequence continues at coordinate 17,271 of VEPI01000064.1, forward strand.
TTTTACTCCTACTTCGCATTCTTCAATTCTTTCATTGCATATTTTTTGAGGATCAATTATTTCTTCACCGCTATCGCAAATAACTAATGAATAATCGTCACTGTCTATTGGCAGCATCTTATATTCTTTCGTCCTCAAATCCATATAAAATAATTTTTTCTCTCTTCCATACTGAACCGTATAGTGATGCGCAATATTTGATATCTTACCGACAATATTAAGTTCATTTTTTCTTACATAATTCAACAGCATATTACTATCAATATCAACATGAAATGTTTTTTTAATTGTATTTAAAAACCCAACTTGCTTGGCGGCAATTGATCCGAGACCCAGACACTGCGGTACATTAGATGAGATAACACAATCAAACCCGTTTCTTATTAGTCCATCTTGTTTAAGTAATCCAATCAATCCGCGCAAAAGTTTGTACTCTGAATTTGCATAATCGTCCAATCTTTCCAAATTCATTTTCAACAACTTATTATCATCAATAGAGACAATATTTATTTCAGAATCTTTTCTTCGTTGCATAAGAAAGATCCAATATTTATCAACACAAGCAGATATTAGTACCCCATCATTATAATGTGTGTGATCACCTAATAGAATTAAACTGGCAGGACAAACATTTAATACGGCTTTAGATGTATTACCAAAGAGATTTGAAAATAATTGTTTTACTAGAATTATATTCCCGGCACTATCGTTTTCTGTTATCATCTTTTCCTCACAAAATCTATAACATTACAAACCTTGATCATCATTTACTTACTTAAGAGCAAAGAATGAAATTGTCTTATTAAAATTAAGAATTTCTTTCTTTTTCGTCTAAGCCATTTTAAACTTTATGAAAACAAAGCGGAGTTGATGGATTATTTGGTGGCGAAGAAAAATAAAAAATCTTGCGGCTTCTATTGAAGATCATCAATTATTTTAATTAAAAATCACTCTGAAAACTGAGCCAACACCTTTTGTACTTTCAACTTCAATTTGGGCATTATTTAATTCACAATATTTTTTTACGAGAGCTAAGCCCAAACCATTACCTTCATACTTGCGTGAATATCCATGCTCTTCTTGTGTAAAAGCATCAAAAAGTTTAGGAATAAATTCTTCGGATATTCCAATACCTGTATCTTTCACTTCAACATATAATTTGTTTTGATCATTGCGGTTTATGACAATTTCTATTCTCCCCTTTTCAGTGTACTTGACCGCATTATCTATAAGGTTTGTAAAAATATGTGTTGCCAAATAATCATCCGCAAATACCTTCGTATCACCTGTCATAACACTGTATATAAAAGATAAATTTTTTCTTTCTGCCTGCTGCTTATATTCCATATATAAAGTTGACAGCACTTCTTCTGAGATATCTAAATCTTTGTGTGATGCTGTTACCGTACCTGTTTGAATCTCCGACATATTAAGTATCATATCAACAGTTCTCATAATTCTTTTTGATGCCGATTCTATACTATCAAACGATTCCGATAATTCTTCAGTAATATTTTTTTTAAGCTCTTCTTTAATAAAACTATTAAATCCAAGTATTATGTTAATTGGGGTTCTAATTTCGTGCGACATTTGTTCAAGGAATTCTGTTTTCACTCTTTCTGATTTTTCTGCTTTATCTTTTGCAAGCATTAATTCTTCTATCATTCGTTTTCGATCGGTTATATCCTCTTTGATTGCAATGAAATGTGTAATCTCATCTTTTTCGTTTTTAATCGGTGATAAAGAAGCAAATTCCCAGTAAAGCTCCCCATTTTTCTTTTTGTTGTGAAATTCTCCGCGCCACTCATCTCCTGAAAGAACTGTTTTCCAAAGTAATTCATATTCTTCTTTTGTTTTCTCACCCGATTTTAATATGCGAGGATTTTTACCTATCACTTCAGCAAAGGTGTATCCGGAAGTTTCACAAAATTTATTATTAACATACTCTATATTTCCTTGTCTATCCGTAATTACAACTGTTGCAGGACTTTGTTCAACACCCCGATAGAGTTTACGAATTTCTTCATCAGCCAGTTTACGTTCTGTAATATCGGTAACATTTCCCAATATTGCATTTACGCCTTCAAAGTTGATTATTGTAGCTGCAATTGTAACTTCAATTCTTTTTCTGTCTTTTGTAATCAATGCATATTCATAAGAATCTTTTGCCTTACCCTTATAACGATTAGCAAAATTTTCTTTAACAGTTTCAACGTATTCCGGTGCTATTAGATCGAGAAAATTAAAATGAGGGTCTAGAAATTCTTCTCTTGTATAGCCCATAACTTCTACACATTTTTTATTTATATAAACAACTCGGCCGGCTTTATTAATGAAGATCATATTGGGAGACTCTTCAGCAAAGCTTCTAAATTTCTCTTCGGATTCAATTAATTCTAATTCAGCTTTTTTACGTTCGGTTATATCACGGAAACTCCAAACTCTTCCAACACTTTTCCTTTCCATTCTTTGGGGTTGAGAATAACGTTCGAATACGCGGCCATCCTTAAATTCCAGCAAATCAAATGATGTGGCTTCATGTTGATTATATAACTCTTTTACCTTGGCAAGAAAAACATCAGGGTATTTTAATTGATCTATAACAAATGCCAGAGCTTTATTGTCATCCTTTGTGGCTAAAATCTCTTCTGGAATGTGCCACAATTCAGCAAACCTCCGATTAAATTGAACTATTCTGCCTTCAGCATCTACAACCAAGAGCCCATCAGCCGTTGATTCGAAAGTGGCCTGAAGTAAAGAAACTGATTTTACTATTTCCTCTTCTGCAATTTTTCGTTTAGTTATATCTATATACATTCCATAAATACCAATCTGTTTTTTATCAACAATTATTGGTACACCAAATATTTCTACATTAATAAGTGATCCGTCTTTTCGTTTACGTATAGATTCTTTTTGAACGACCTCTCCAGAGAGCGATTTAATAGAAAGCGACACCGCTTCATTTATTAATTGATCAGGTGCAATAATCTCGTTGATGTTAAGTCCTTTAATTTCTTCAAGGGTAAAATGAAATATTTTCTCGAACTCTCGGTTAATCGAAATAATTCTGTCAAGGTCATCTAGCATTACAATGCCAATTGGAGAATTATCAAATAAATTTTTTAATCTTATTTCACTTTCGCGCAGTATCTCCTTTGCTTTAATATTTTCTAATGCAAAAGAAATATCCAGCCCAACTTCATCAAGAAGTCGAATCTCTTCTTCGTGAAAATAATTTGCTTCAGAAGAATACACAGTAAAAACACCAACAACTTTATTCTCGAATTTAATCGGAAGCACTGCTACTGAACGAAAATGCAGATCTTGTGATTCAACAATACTATCGGATAAACTTCTTCCTGAAGGGATTTCATTATTTACGGTTACGCATTGGGTGTTGAGAGCTTCTGCAAAAATTAAAACTTCAGAAGTTTCATCTGTATAATTAACAACTGAGTTTTTTATCGTTTCATTTTTATTAGGAAAGGAGGCAACAATGTTTATACTTTTTTTCTCGTAATCTACTAATCCGAACCACGCTATATTAAATTTCCCGAATTGGATTGCTATTTCACAAATTTCATAAAACAGTTTTTCTCTTTCATTTGCTCTAACTATTGCCTGGTTAATCTGGCTCAAGAAAGCATACAATCTGTTCAACCGTTCTAATTTTTCTTCGGCTTGTTTGCGCTCAGTTATATCCCTAATAATACTTTGATAATAGACTGCATTTTCAATTTCGATAGTCAGCGAGCTAACTTCTACCGAAAATGTTGTCCCATCTTTTCTACGATGCATGGTCTCCAATATAACACCGCCTTTAATCCGAACTTCTTCCATATCCCTAGTAATCAATTCCATCGTTTCTTCGCTTCGGATATCTTTAATGTTTAATTCCAGAAGCTCATCCTGTGTATACCCATAAGCAGATATCGCCCTATCATTAGCTTCAACAATCTTACCTCCTTCATTCAGTAATAATATAATGTCGTTTGCATTTTTGATTAAATAAGCAAAGTGCTTTTCCATAGCTTTGCGTTCGGTTTCCAATCTGTATTTTTCTCTGTAGAAAACAGATCTCTGATGTCTCCAAACCAAAACACTGCTTACAAATGCAATTACAATTAAAGCCATGGCAAACAAGAAAATCAGCAATGCCCTTTCTCTTAATGGAGAGTAAATTTCTTCGACATCAACTTTTGTTACCATTGCCCAATTAGTGCCGGGTATTTGACAGATATCAGCTAAGACTTTAATCCCGCGATAATCAATCCCTTCAAAAATTCCATTATAACCAAGTGCTGCTTTTACAGCTGTAAGAAGTGTATCACTTAACGGATCTGTTAGGCTAAGAGCAGTATTCTTTTTATGACGTAATTCACTGAGATATAAAACATGGTCTTGCTCACGTCTTATTAAGTATGTCTCTGCAGATTTGCTTGCTGTTGGCCATGATTGAATAATCGAATAAAGATATTTATCGGGAATTATTCTGATCAATATCAAACCAATAAGATTTTCATGTCTCTCAGATAATAGAACAAGCGGAATAATTAAATCGAGATGTATTGGAGAATAAGTTTCAGTTCTATGCAGATCGCTGAGCAGAATTTTTTTTGTCTTGGAAACTATAATCAAATTTTTTTGAGCAACCTGGCTAATTTTTTCATTTTCGTTCCAAGCGAAACAAACATTAAACTTTCCGTCGATTAAGTATACATTTGTATAATTGCTGTCTTGTTTTATAACATCTATAAATTTTTCTATTCTTTGTTTTAATCCCTTCTCGTTTTTGTTACTCAGCCATTTCTGAAAATCGTAAATAAAAGATTGGTCTTCTTCAATTTTATATGCATCGCTTAGTCTGTTATTTTTCCATTCCGTTACTTGTTCTAATTTAGATTTTGAGATAAAGGCGAGTTCGGAATAGATATCAGATTTTATTTCCGCTTTCTGAGCGTTATATATATAAAGTCCTGTTATTGAAATTATTATTGTAATCGCTAGAAAGGCAAATAAAAGAGCCCACGGGATTCGGCTGGGATTTTCATGATCGAGCATTCGGAACTCAAAAAAAATGTTATAAATAAATATTTAATTGTAGCTCGACTGTAACTTGGTTTAGTCTTTTTACTTTAGTACTAACCTCTATATAAACTAAACCGGATAATAAAATAATAAATATTTTATTCTAAATAGAACAAAATATTGAGATGTTGGGGTAAGAACGGATTTAAAATATTTTAATTCTAATTAATGGGATGTCTTGATGGAGATGAATAATTAATTGAATATCACTCTGAAGGCAGAACCCATTCCCTTTATGCTGTGAACCTCAACCCGAGCATCATTCATTTCACAATAATTTTTTACCAGCGCTAAACCTAATCCGTTACCGTCAAATTTACGTGTGTATCCGTGCTCTTCTTGTGCGAACGATTCAAAAAGGAGCGGAAGAAATTCTTCAGAAATGCCAATGCCCGTATCTTTTACTTCAACAACCAATTTTTTATCATCATTTCTTCTAACAAGTATTTCAACTTTTCCGTTGTTTGTATACTTAACTGCGTTGTCAATCAGGTTGGCAAATATTTGAGTGGCACTGTACTCGTCTAATAAAATTTTTGTGTCTCCGGTTTCTTTCTTGAGTGAAAAATCTAAATTCTTTCGTACTGCATAGTTTTTGTATTCATTATATAATCTGTCTAAAACATCTTTATTAATATCAATTAAGTTTTTAGTCGGTTCATATGTTCCTGTTTGGACCTCAGACATATTTAATATCAGATCAATAGTGCGGATAATTCTTCTACTGGCGGAATCTATAATGTCGTATGATGTTTTCAGGTCGTCGCTAGCATCCTGTTTTACTTCTTCTTTTATTAAACTGACAAAATTCATAATTATATTTATCGGCGTTCTAATTTCATGAGACATTTGAGCAAGAAATTCTGACTTGAGCCGATCGGATTTTTCTGCTTTGTTTTTCGCTTCAATAATTTCCTGTTGAACTTTTTTCCTTTCCGTGATATCTTGAATTGTTCCAAACATCGTTACAGGAGAACCATCTTCATTATAAACAAATTCTCCAAGACCGAAAACCCATCTTTCTATTTTATCATTTTCTCTAATTATTCGATACTCTTTATTAAACGGTTGTTTGTTCTTTATTATATTCTCAAAATATTGAAGCATCTCCTCTCTTTGTTCGGGATGAATAATCTTACTCCATCCTTCAATGCTTCTTTCATAATTTTTTCCGATACCGAATATTTCATCAAGAATTTCTGAGCTCGTCCATAATCCCGTATTAAAAGAAAGTACATAAGACCCTAATTGCGCTACTTTTTGAGATTGCACCAGCCAGTACTCTGCTTCGCGAAGCGACTCCTCCGCTTTTTTTCTATCAGTTATATCACGTGTTAGACTTAAAATCGCTTTTACTTTTCCGTCTTTATCAAATATCTGTGTTGAAGTAACTTGTCCCCAAAAAACAGATTTATCATATCTTCTCATTTTATATTCATCGGAAACAAAATTGCTGTATGGAACTGAAAATTTTTTTATTCTTCTAAAAGTTAAATTATGGTAATCGGGGTGAATCCAATCTGTAATTGAACTGCCGCTCAAATTATAATCCTTAGGAAGTGCCCATAGTTCATATAATTTTGATGAAGCAAATATTATTTTTCCATCAAGATCGATAACTGAAATTCCCTCCGGAGAAGCATCAACCAAAGTTTTATAATAGATATCGGTTTCGGCTAATTGTGTTTCTAATAATTTTCGCTGCGTTATATCCCTTGCAACAACCTGAATAGACGGTTTACCATTATATACCAGCGGCATTGCTGCCACTTCTACGTCTACTATTGTACCATCTAAACGAATAAATTTCTCTTCGATGAGGGACATCGTTTTCCCCTCGCCCATCTTTTTTACTCTTTCTTTTACAATTTCCTTTGAATCCGGATGTACAATACTTAAAACAGGTTTCCCGACTATTTCTTTCCCGGTTTTGGCACCGATTAAATCTAATCCCGCTTTATTTACATAAACGAATTTACCTTCTGAGTGAACTGCAATTGCGTCCGGTGAAAGTTCAACTAGTTTTTTGTATCGTTCTTCGCTGTCTGTTAACAGAAGCTGAACCTTTTTTAGGTCGGAAATTATTTTCTTTTGTTTGGAAAGTTTTTGGGATGCCGAATTATTTCTTAAACTAGATTTATTTTTGACCGTTGTTTTTAACGGCAGTGATTTTTTTTTCTTCATTGTAAAACAATTCTAATTAAAAGTTATATCATTATTTAAAACATATACTCACTAATAGCGGCATAAAAAAATTAATAGGAAATGTGGTATATCAACAAATGAAGTATATAATTCACTCTTGCCTCAATTGTAATTATATATATTTTCTTTGAGTGAATCTTGAAAGTAATTGCAGATTGGATCAATTAACTTTCTGGCTTGCAGTGTAGTGTAAAGTAAAAATTCCTCGCGGTGAAGAACTTTAGCAAGTGCACGAACGGTTCCGGTAATTATTTGTATAAGATTTGTTTCTGATGTGATCAAGTCTACAGGTAAAAGAAAGACTGTGTCAAAGACAGATGCTTCAACTAAATTAATAAGATCTTTATATGATAGGTTTTCCAATCTTAGACCATGTTTAAGAACACCTTGTTTCTGACGCAACTTTAATTCGAATTTCATTCTATCAAGAAGAAGGCTTAAAGCCGTATCTATTGTAATTTTTATTTCAATCATTTTTTGAATTAATCCATTTATTTTTTTATGCAACAACTTCAGAAGTAAGAACAGATGTAACTTTCTTTGCTGCATCTTGCAATGTTGTTGCAACTTCAAAATTTAATCCGGAATTCTCTAAAAGCTCTTTAGCTTCAATTGCATTTGTTCCTTCAAGACGAACAACAACAGGAACGGTAACTGAAATTTCTTTCACTGCATCAATAACACCTTGCGCAACACGGTCACATCGGACAATACCGCCGAATATATTTATTAAGATTGCTTTTACATTCGGATCGGACAAAATAATTTTAAAACCATTTGCAACTGTTTCTTTATTAGCACCGCCGCCTACATCCAAAAAGTTTGCCGGTTCGCCTCCGGCCAATTTTATAATATCCATTGTAGCCATTGCTAATCCCGCTCCGTTAACCATACATCCAACATTACCATCAAGTTTAATATAATTGAGGTTAAATTTAGATGCTTCGATTTCCAGCGGATCTTCTTCATCAAGATCGCGATAGGCAACAAGTTCGGGATGACGGTATAATGCGTTATCATCAAAATTCATTTTAGCATCAAGGGCAATAATCTTATCATCGTTAGTGATAATTAATGGATTTATTTCAAGAAGTGATGCGTCTGTTTCTTCATAAGCTTTATATAATTTCATAATGAAACTGGTAAAACTCTTAAAAGCATTTCCTTCAAGTCCAAGTCCGAATGCAAGTTTACGTGCTTGATAAGATTGAATACCTACTGATGGTTCTATCCATTCTTTAATAATCTTTTCAGGAGTTTCTTCGGCTACTTTTTCAATTTCAACTCCGCCTTCGGTTGATGCCATAATCACATTCTTTGAAACGCCGCGGTCGAGAAGTATTCCTAAATACAATTCTTTTTTATAATCCAATCCTTCAGTAATAAAAAGTGTTTTTACAATTTTTCCTTCAGCTCCTGTTTGATGAGTAACCAACAAATTGCCAAGCATTTTGGAAGCATACTCGCGTGCTTTGTCAACAGATGTTGTAAATTTAACTCCACCTTCAAAAACTAATTCTTCTCTGTTATTCGGATTGTAAAGTTTTCCTTTTCCTCTTCCGCCGGCATGAATTTGTGATTTGACTACAAACTGATTTATTCCTCTCGCTTGAAGTTGTGAAATTGCATTGTCAAATTCAGATAACTTTTTTATCGCTACACCGTCTTGTACCGGAACACCAAATTTTTTTAATGTTTCTTTTGCCTGATATTCATGAATTTTCATAATAAACCTTTTTGATTTTTCCTTTTCGATTTTTATTTAATTAATAGTGGTGAAAAATTAAATCATTTCATAGTAAGATTCAATTTGATAGATTCATCATTACAATGATTTTATTCGTTATTTAGTATATTCCAAATGTAATAACATGCATAAAGGAATTACCAACATGAATATAAAACAAAAACGAACTCTGATTATTGCGGCAGTTATTATTGTTGCGCTATTAATCATATGGATAGCATTCGGCGGGCATATCTTTACTAGAACTCAGGTCCTAGTCGAAAAGAAGGACGAATTGTTCCCGGATATGGTTCAAAAAGAGTGGGTTAATAAATTTATTTGGGGACTTGATCTTAGTCTTGTAATTAGCGTAATAACTATTTTCATGGGCAGTATTTTATTCTATCTATTCAGAGATAAAAAAAAATCTGCTGAACTTTCGTGACTGAACAACTGTTTAGTTCAGTAATAACCGAAACGGAGTTCTTTATGAATAAATTTCTTTTGTCCTTTTTAACAATTCTTTTTGTAAGCACAATTATATCCTCACAAGGATTCAAGGTAAAAGCAGCCGGTACACAAACTTTTAACTTCGAAGATAAAAACGGAAGGAATCAAGCTTCGTTTTTCAGCGCAACGCCGCTTGAAGATATTACCGGAACAGGAAATGCGGTTTCCGGTTCTGTTTCATTTGATGTAGCTAATTTTACCAAGACCTTAAAAGGGAAAATATCAGTTAAAGTTTCTTCGATAAACACTGGAATTGATTTGCGCAACCACCATTTGCAAAGCTCTAATTGGTTATATGCTGATAAATATCCTGAAATTTCCTTTGAGATCGTTTCGGTAAACGATGTAAAACAAACTGCCGACAATAGATTGGAATTCAATGCAAAAGGAAAATTTTCGATGCATGGTGTGACAAAAGAAGTTATTGCAAATGTTGATGCTACTTATCTTGATGAAAATGATCAGACAAGAAAACGTGCACCGGGAGATTTATTTGGAGTGCGTTCTAAATTTAATATTAACCTTTCAGATTACGATGTTGATAATGCTCTAATAGGTAACAAAGTTGCGGAGAAAATTGAAATCAGCATTAATATAGTTGGTTCAAATAA
>VEPI01000064.1:28513-41933 GCA_012026935.1 Melioribacter sp.
GTACCACCTTTTTTAGAAGAAGTTTCTGCTTTGCGTATTACAGATTCAGCTGCATCTATCCATAATGTTGATAGAATAACATCCGATGAATCACTATTCGGGATTATCTTTACAACATTTGTATTATGATTATCAACTGTTTCGGAACGAACGTAAATAGTTGTGAAATCTCCTTTAAGCAATTGTGCAGGTGAAAAATTTAAACCTTGTTTGGGCACCATAGCAAATCCTTCCGACTGCAGTTTTACTTTGTCCGGCTGCTTAAAAAATACTTTAACATTCATATCCGGAACTTTAATAAAGCTCATATCAAGTTTCACATTTACATCAACCTGATAATCTTTTGCTTGATTAAATTTTTGACGTACGGCATCTAGTATTTTATTAGGATCCTTGGTTTGCGCAGGAACGGATATAAAAGTAATTATACAAAGTGTTATTAAAATCTTTTTCATGTTATTCTCACTAACTTAAAATATCTTTTTTAATGAAGATGTATGTTGTAATTCCGTAAATAACTACTATGTGTGCTAGCAGAAACCATAGTGAGCGAAATATATCGTTGTAATCAACCGGATCGCTAAAAAATCCATCCCACTGCGACATATGATTAGTAAATAGATATGGTTTGATCGTTTGGAAAAAATCAATGGGTATTGCTGATAATATTATAAATATAATTATCACAGCCATAGTTGCTGCAATTGGCCCAATTGCATTCTGAACAAATGAAGAAAAGAAAATAGAAATTGAAATGACAGTTGACATGCTTATTAATGCAAATAAATATGCGCAGAGGAATCTCCATAAAATATCATTCTGAGCAATAATGACTAACTTCATTCCTTGAAATGAAAGAAGAGGACCGGAACCGAAAAGCAACAGACTTACTATTAAACTTAAAAACATTAACCACACTAAGAGTAGAAGTACGGAGATCCATCCTGCAATAAATTTTGCGGTAACGACTTGAAAACGGGAAGCGGGGCGCGTAAGAAGCATGCGGTATGTTCCGGCAGTTGCTTCACCGGAGAGTAAATCTCCGCCTACAATAACTATTAAAAACGGGATGTGAATTATCAACGCCATTAGAATGAAACGTGCGATAAAATAACCGTTGAAGAGATTTCCAACCATTACAAATGATTGCTCAATTCCGCGCATCTGAAAATCTATCATCTTTGCGCCGGTAAAATAAAGTGCAACTTGAACGACTACTGCAAGGAACCCTATTGCGATAAAACCGATGTAAGTTCTCCACTTTCTAAACATTTTTTGAAGTTCGAGCCAAATTAATGTAATCATTTTGTGCCTCCTTCCGTAATTCTTAAGAAGTAATCTTCAAGGGAACGAACCGGCACAACTGCGCTGACCAAGATTCCTTTTTCAATTAAATATTTATTTAGAAGGGCAATATCATTTTTCGTTAATTCAAAATTAATTTCACTTTTTGAAGCTGACTTAAAATCTTCTTTCCACTTAGATTCATTCACTATCCTCATCGCCTCTTCAATTTTATCAACTTCAAAAGTAACAACAACCTTTTCGCCTTTTAAAAGTTCTTCAACTGTTCCTTCTACTTGTGCACTTCCTTTACTAATGATGATCATTCTTGTTGCTATCAATTCAACTTCGTGAAGTATGTGAGATGAAAGAAAAATTGTTTTCCCTTTTTCTCTGCTTAGATAAATTATCAAATCGCGGATCTCTTTCATCCCCTGAGGATCAAGGCCTGTTGTCGGTTCATCAAGTATGATCAATTCCGGATCGTGAAGAAGGGCTTGTGCAAGACCGAGGCGCTGTTTCATTCCATGAGAATAAGTTTTCACCTTGCTTTTGTATCGCTTCTCAAGGCCTACTAATTCCAGCATCTCCATAATTTTTTTCTTTGAAGTATCGGCACCGGAAAGTTTACCGAGAATTTCTAAATTCTTATATGCAGAGAGATAAAGATAAAAATCCGGCTTCTCAACAATAGCGCCGATCTTTGAAAAGATTTCTTTTCTGTCTTTTGTAATGGACTTACCAAAAATCTTCATCTCACCGCTAGTTGGTTTGATTAGCGAAAGCAGCATTCTAATAGTTGTACTTTTGCCGGCTCCGTTCGGTCCTAAAAATCCGAACACGTCTCCACTGTAAACATTTAGATCAAGATTATTAACTGCAGTTAGACTGCCAAATTTTTTTGTGAGTCCGCGTACTTCAATTACTTGCTCGGAATTCAAAATAACTCCATTTGTTTGATGATTAAGACGAATGAACTGTGTTAATGTTGTCTCTTACATACTTCTTATACGATTGAATTATTGTTTTGTCAAATTTATAAAAACTTTATTTGGAATCAGATTTTTTTCATTAATAAAATTGCGATGTCTACGATGTAATACAATTTGTTTGATGGTTATTTGGCAGCAGTATTTCAAAATTTCTTTTAATTAATGTGGTTATGGTGATGGATTAATCCTTGTTGAATAAGACAAAGCAAGTTGCTACATTATAACAGAATAAATTTACTCCATTCTGCTTTTTCTTCCTTGTAGAATTTTTCGACAGCAATCCAATTGTTGAATAAATTTTACTTTCCAACAACCGGGAGGTTATATGCCTACAAAAATATTGAAAGATTTCTTAGATAAGAACAACGTAAAATATGTTACAATCAAACATTCGCTCGCTTTTACTTCTCAAGAGATTGCAGCTTCTGCGCATATTAAAGGGAAAGAATTGGCTAAAACTGTATTAATTAAGATAGACGGAAAGTTAGCAATGTGCGTTTTACCCGCATCGAACAAAGTTGATTTTGATTTACTGACAAAATCTTTGGGTGGTAAAAATGCCAGATTAGCAAACGAAGTTGAATTCAAAGATAAATTTCCTGAGTGCGAGGTTGGTGCTATGCCTCCGTTTGGCGGTCTTTACGGATTAGATGTTTATGCCGAAGAGAGTCTATCGAAAGATCATGAAATTGCGTTCAATGCCTGTAGTCATACTGAATTGATTCAAATGTCTTATAAGGATTATGAACAATTGGCAAGGCCAAGGATGATGAGATTCTCTTACCACACAAAATTATAATATAATATCAAAATCTTAGTATATACTAAAATAAAACGGAGCTTATTCTAATCTTGATGACAATCCCTATATTTTTCTGTTGACTTAGCCCTGTATTGACAATAAATTATTGTCGTCATTGGAAATATTAATGTAAGCTTTCCCGCCTAAGAACAATTTCTTTTCCTGAATATAGATTCTAAAATAATTTGGAGGGAGTATGTTCAGAATAAAAAAACACTTCTTGTTTTCTATCTCGCTAGCTGTAATAATTATCTTTTCGGGATGTAGCGCTGATAACTCACCCACTAGTCCTACTGATGAATTACTGGGAACTTGGACTTTAACAAAACTGACTCTAACTTATCAAGGTTCTATATCTGAATTAAAACCGGAACAAGTAAATCTTCAAATGAGTATCGTTATTAATAACGATCAGACTTATAAATCAAACAGAATAGAAAACGGTTATGAATCAATAGAATCCGGGACATGGTTTGTAAGCGGAAGTAAATTTACTACTGTAAATGAAAATGGGTATGTTGAAACAAAAATTTACACCATTAATTCAGGTAAATTAATAATAATAACTTCATCCTGGTATAATAATACCATTGCTCCTGCTACAATGGAATTTAAGAAGTTATAGATATTTATATTCCGACAACTCTCTTGAACAATATATACTTCTCAATCCATTGTTGACGCAACGGTTTTCTCGCCGGCATTAAGAGTGGTTCAGTTTCAGAATATAATTATTATATTGCTTCTAAATTTACAATCAATTCTAAAATCAATAATCAATTCTATAATTTGAAAAAATTATTTCTAATAACAATTCTGATATTTTTTAGCGTAGAACTTCCAGCCCAGCATATAACAATCTGTAAAGCTTACACACAAACCGGAGAACCGATTGATATTATTTATTCAAGAAATATTTCACCTAATCAAACCATCTGTTTTCTGCTAAACACCGGGAATAAAAAAATATCCGGCAGCACAATTTTTCTTTTTATAGATATAACTTCCGGAGAATTCAAGCAAAATCAATTTAATAAAGTTTATAAGTTAGAAAAGGATAAGAATTGGCTTGCTTCAAATTTTAAATTTACAAAAGAAGGCAAGTATGAAATTTATTTCACCGATGTAAATAAAAACAGATTGACTACGACGAATATTATTGTTGGCAATTATAAAGAAACACCAAGCGATCAATCAATCGGTTCTATTAATTATAGAACCATAGAAGCTGTCTTCTGCGATAATGTTTTATCGGGTTTCCCAGTTAACCCGAAGAAAAATGTATCAATGAAATCAGACAACGGTTTGATTTATTTATACTTAAAATGCAATGGCCCGTTTAACACAGAGCGAATTCACGTTACTATTATGCGTAAAAGTTATTACGGCATTGATTACGATGAATTTGTTGCTTCAAAAAAATATAAGCTAGATCCGGAATGGGAAGATGTTTTTTTCAAATATACATTTAATAAAACCGGAGAATACAAGTTCTCGGTTGCCGATGAAAAGGAATTATTAATCAAAACGGCTTATATTACAGTTATTAATTGATCAAAGTAGAACGGAAAAATTTATGAAAGGAATTATTTTAGCCGGCGGCTCCGGTACGCGGATGTATCCCGTGACCCGTGTTTATAGTAAACAACTTGTAACTATTTATGATAAGCCACTGATTTACTACCCTCTATCTATACTAATGCTTGCCGGTATAAAAGAAATTCTTATCATTTCAAATGAGGAAACAATCCCGCTTTACAAAAAACTTTTTGAGACCGGTTCTCATGTTGGACTAAAAATAGAATATGCTATGCAGTCAGCCCCTAACGGTATTGCCGAATCATTCATAATTGGAGAAAAATTTATCGGTAAAGATTCTGTTTCTTTAATTCTTGGAGATAACATTTTTTACGGTACTCTAAGCTTTTTTTACCGCTCCGTAGAAGAGCTTAAAAACGGAGCTACAATTTTTGCTTATCAGGTAAATGATCCAGAGCGATACGGTATTGTTGAATTTGATAATAATGGAAAAGCAATAAGTATCGAAGAAAAACCGAAATCACCAAAATCTAATTATGCCGTCCCCGGCCTTTATGTTTACGATAACAATGTTGTTGGTATTTCAAAAAAACTAAAACCTTCTTCCAGAGGCGAACTTGAAATTACCGATGTGAACAAAAAATACCTAGACGACGGAAAATTACACGTCGAAAAGATAGGCCGAGGCGTGGCATGGCTAGATACTGGTACTCCTGAGGCATTACTTAAAGCATCAAATTTTTTCGGTGTTATTGAAGACAGGCAAGGATTGAAGGTCGCCTGTATTGAAGAAATTGCATATCAAAAAGGATTTATAAATAAAGAAGAATTTCGTTCTCTTATAGACAGCATTCCAAAATCTTTATACCGTGATTACCTTGAAAGAATTATCAATGAATAATTAAATGTTACTAAACTTTTCCCCAAAAAGTTATAAGGTAAAAGCAGGTTATCTTTTAATAAAAATAGAGATACATTTAACAAAGTTTATTATCTTTACCAAGAATAAATATAACCGGCCAATCATGGGAGTAGCTTTAGGATGAGTCTATTTTCATCAAAGACAAAAAGTGAAATAGAAAAACTTGTTGAAGAGAATGATGAACTTAAGAATACTCTCCATGCCGTTTTACAGAAACACCAGAATCTTGTTGAACTAGATAATAAACTTGCCGAAGCACGCAAACAGTTTAGTGAACTTCAAAAGCAAACTGAAAAATATAAAGATGAAATTGATTCTAAGACAGGCTTAGTCCTTGAATTAAATAATTCCATTGAATCCTTAAATGAGAAAAAAACTTTGTTTGAAACTCAAACAGAGGAATTAACAGCAAGCGCTTTCGATGCGCGAAAAGATGAAATTGACGATCTTAATAAACATTACAATGATTTAAAATTTTCCTACGAAAAACTATCAACTGAATATAGTTCACTCCAAAATAATGTTTCATCTTTACGTTTAGAAGAACAAAAACTTACCGGCATAATCGGTCAGTACGGCGGAAACATTGACGAATCTATAACCCGCTTAAAAGAAATTGAGACGGAACTAGACGGGAGAATTGCTCAACTTAAAATCGAAGAATCCAGACGAAATGCCGTCATTAAAACCTTAGATGAAAAAATTACTTTATCTGAAGATATTAAGTCTAATCTCGAGTTATCTCTTTCTGCAATTGTCGGGCAGCTTGCCGAAAAAGAAAAGTTGTTTGCAGAGTATTCCAACCAAAAAGATTTACTTGCAGAAGAGCTTAGAGTAAAACAAAAAGAATATGACGGGTTTGATTTAAGATTCAATTTTGCAAAAGAGAATATTCAAAAATTGGAAGATGATGTCCATACCTTATCAGAAAAAAGAAATTCTCTTTCCGATGAAATTCATAAATATGAAATTATTAAAAATGAAATTCAGGAAAAGATATTAATTTATAGAAACGAGGAGGAGAATTTTTCTGAATCACTTAAGCAGAAACAAAATGCTATTGAAGAGATTGAAAAACACAAATTCGAAGTTGAAGAAGCACATCTTGTAGTTGAAAATAATTTTTCGCAAGTGCTTCTCAAATTTACGGAAGAACTAAGTACGGCCAAAAACAGATTGAGTTCTTTACGTCAGGAGATTTTAGATAAAGAAAAAGAACTCAACGGCAAAGAAAAAATTCTTCTTGAAAAAACCACTCAAATTGCAGAATACGGCGGTATGACAAAAGTGTTACAGAAAGAACGGGCGGCCACAGAACAATTTATGAGAAATCTTAAAGAGGAATTTTCCGAATTAAACGACAAAGTCATACAGTTCAAAGACGAGGCAAATAAACAAAAAATTAATTTACAGCAGCTTCGTTCCGAAACCTCTTCCCTCGAAATAAAAAAAGAATCTCTGGAAAAAGAAATTAAACAGCTGCTTAATCAAACCAGCGAAAATTTTTCGGGATTAAATGAAAACAAACAAAAGTTAAGCCTTGAGGTCGCACAAGGTTCTCATGAGCTTGATGAATTAAAAGAACTTATTTCTAAAATGAGGAATGAGTTACGCGATCTCAAAGCCGAAACTGCAAATGTCGAAACTCAAAAAGAAGAATTTACCTCAAAGATTTCCGAATTAATCGCCATGGAAAAAAATCTCAAGTATAAAATTTCGGAACACGAAAAAAAAATTAACAATTCGGAAAGTAAAAAGTAATTTTTATTTTGTTGAATCATAACCCCCGCATTATTACAATTCACTATGGATTTTTTGATTTTTTACCGATTAACGCTATCTTGCGAACAATTTAACCTTAAAAATTTTAGGATTTATTAGATGAAAAGAATAAGCTCTTTACATAAAGTAATACTTGCTGCAATGTTTTTGTCTATTAATCCATTATCAGCCCAAAGCACAAAATCTACTCAGCCCATTAAAGATACTTTGCGATACCGCACTAATCCGAATTACCAACTTCAAATTCCAATGTATGATATTTATAAAACGCGTCAAGCGGATATTGTTATGTTCGGCAATTCATTAACGCATGGTGCCGCATGGAACGAATTACTTGGAAGACCCAATGTTGTAGAACGCGGAATTACAAGCGATGTTTTTTGGGGTTATGAATCTCGATTGAATTCAATTTACAAATTGAATCCGAAAATAGTTTTTATAATGGGCGGCTTGAATGATATTTATAATTGGACCCCTGTTAATGAGATCTTCTCAGTATATGTTAGAATTATCAACGCATTAAAATCCAAAAAAATTATTGTTGTAATTCAGTCCACAACCTATTCGGCAAAAAATTACGGAAAGGATTGGGGTGGAACTCCTGAGGTGAACTTTGGCAGAAACAGAGAAGTTGATAAGTTAAATAACCTTCTTGCCGATTATGCTAAGAATAATAAATTGGATTATATAGATTTGAATTCTCTTACTGCCGGTAAGGATTTGTTCCTTCGTCCCGAGCTAACATGGGATGGGGTTCATTTTAAAGCTGATGCATATAAAATATGGGCACGAGAAGTTGAGAAAGTTTTAGCAAAATATAATCTATAAAAATATTATGGCTAAACAGAATTTAGATAAATCAAAAATTTTAAGGGAATTGCAGCTAATACCAGGTATTGGCAAATCAATTTCACTTGATTTATGGAATCTTGGAATCAGAAAAGTTTCTGACCTTAAAGGAAAGAATCCAAAAACATTATATAATAGATCGAATAAATTAGCGGGGGTTAAACAAGATCCCTGTTTACTTTATGTTTTCAGATGTGCAGTTTATTTTGCATCGGAAAAAAGATTGGCTAAGGAAAAATTGAATTGGTGGTACTGGAAAGACAAAATTTATAATGAATAATTTTTTTCACAATCTGTAAAACGCCATAAAAAATTTAGAAAGGTAAGTATGAATACGGAGAACAAATTTAGACAACCGCTAATTATTCTTGGAGTTACTATTGTAATTCTTTACGCAATTTCCTTCATTAATTTAGATTACGAAGTCCCGGTAATCAACTTTAATTTGAAGAGTGTCGATTTTCTAAGCGACATTAAAGAGATTAATCTAAACGAATCATCTTCATTAAATTCACAAAAAAATAATTCTACAGTAAAGCCATTAGTGATTACCCAAGCGTCTTTAGATTTCTCAAATGTTTTTGTTGAAGCAATTTCTTTTTTAGAAAGCAAGTCTGATAAAACAACAATTGATTACACCCCACTTCAAGGTAGAAGAACCTCAATAACCGGGAATGTTAAACAACTGAGCTATTTCTTTGATGCTCTCAAAAATTCCAAAACAAAAACGGTACGTGTTGCACACTTCGGCGATTCTGCCATCGAAGGTGACTTAATCACATCCGATATTCGTGAGGCACTGCAAAATAAATTTGGCGGCAACGGAGTAGGATGGCTTGGCATTGTATCACAAGACATAACATTCAGACAAACAACAAAACATTCATTCTCAAGTAATTGGCAATCTGCTGCTCTTTATACGAGCAATCCAAATGGCCTTCCTTTGGGAATAAGCGGAGAAGTTAATGTCCCGAAGGGTAATGCCTGGGTCCAATATGAAATTACACGTTCAAAAAGATATTTAAAAGATTTTAGTATTGTTCATTTGTATTACAACAATGCAAAAAATTCCACAATTAGTTATTCGTTTGATGGCGGGGCAAAGCAAACTGCATCATTAAAAACCGGAACGCCAATTCAGGAATTATTATTGAAACCAAGTTCACGTGCAAAATCAATCCGTATCGAATTTCCTCTAGCTGATCAAGCTTATTTTTACGGAGTTACTTTAGAAAACGAACCTGGTATTTATGTTGATAATCTTCCGTTACGCGGTAACACCGGTGTTGATCTTGGATCACTTCAGGCTAGTGTATTAAGAGATTTTTCTAAGTATCTCGATTATAAATTAATAATACTCGAGTTCGGTTTAAACATTGCCGGATCCCGTAACACTGATTACAATTGGTACGAAAGAGAAATGGTAAAAGTGATTAACAATTTAAAAGCTGCTTTTCCAAGAACAAGTTTTTTAATGATTTCTGTTCATGATAAATCAATAAAGAAAGGATCTAACTTTGTAACTGATCCAACCATTCTTAGATTACTTGAGACACAAAAAAATATAGCACGACAAGCAGATATTGCAATCTGGAGTTTATTTGATGCAATGGGCGGAGAAAACTCAATGCCCAATTGGGTAAATGCAAATCCACCTATGGCATTTAAAGATTTTATTCATTTCAACGATGTCGGTGCAGCGAAAGTTGCCGGTCTCTTAACAGACGCACTTTTAGAACAAAACAAATAGATAACTTTTTTGTGATCATAGCGTGAGCAGATATGAGCAACATTCAAATGGATGATTCTAAAATTTTATGGCAAAGATGGGAAAGAATTGCCGAACATAATCCCGACAAAGAAGCAATCGTTCATTGGGTTGCCGGAGAAGAACCGATACGCTGGACGTACAAAAATTTAATTGAGACGGCAAAAATATTTTCAGTTAGAGTTAAAGAAGCCGGCATCAAACGCGGTGAAGTTTGTGCAATAGTAATGCGTCACAATCCTCTCTTCTACCCTCTTTATCTGGGAATTTCAAGAACTGGAGCTTTGCCCGCAGTTCTCGCATATCCTAATCCTCGACTGCATCCGGATAAATTCCGCCAAGGGATAGAAGGAATGGCACAGCGTTCCGGTTTGGATTACATTTTAACCGAACGCGAACTCGATCCAATTATTCGTCCTTTAATTGAAAAAAAAGAAAGTACAATCAAATCTGTTTTTTTTCCATTTGAGTGGGATTATAAAAATAAAGTTGATCAAAAACTTGATAATGAAGTGGAACGGATTGCTCTTTTAATTAAAGAAACAGATCCTGTTTTGCTGCAGCATTCATCCGGAACAACAGGTTTACAAAAGCCCGTTGTTCTTTCTCACCGCGCAATATTAAATCATGCAGAGAATTTAGGTAATGCATTAAAACTTTCCGGGAATGATAAAATTGTAAGCTGGCTGCCTCTATATCATGATTTCGGTTTGATCGCATGTTTTCAAATTCCTCTTACATATGGAATCACAAGTATACAGATCAATCCTTTTGAATGGGTTTTAGCGCCAATACTTTTGCTTGAAGCAATAACAAAAGAAAAAGGAACTTTAATTTGCCTGCCGAACTTTGCATATAATGTTCTTGCAGAAAAAATTCATGACGATGAATTAAGTGAGATTTCTCTTGAGAGTATAAGAGCTGTGGTCAACGGCGCCGAACCTATACGGCATGATAGTCATAAAAAATTTGTTGAAAAATTTAAGAATTATGGATTCAACCCACTTGCACTTTCTTGTCTATATGGAATGGCGGAAATAACATTGTGCCTAACTGTTCACGAGCCCGGGAAACCAATTACTGAATTGGCTGTTGATAGAAATAAATTATCAAACGGAGTAATGAAACTAGCAGATAAAGATTCGGTAGTCCGCATATGTGTTTCATCCGGAAAACTTATCGGCGGTTGTGAAGCGCGTATTGTTGATGAGAACAGAAAAGATATTCCGGACGGAATGGTTGGTGAAGTTGCGGTTAAATCTGTTTCAATGTTTGACGGCTACAGGAATTATCCGGAAAAAACAGCAGAGGTAGTTGAAAACAATTGGTATTTTTCCGGCGACTTCGGATTCAGGTACAAAGATGAATTTTTTATCATTGGCAGGAAAAAAGATTTAATTATTGTTGCCGGAAAAAATATTTACCCTGAAGATATTGAAGACATAGTTAATCAAGTTAAAGGTGTGGATGCGGGTCGTGTAGTTGCCTTTGGTGAAGAAGATGAAAAAATGGGCACGGAACAGATTGCAGTTATTGCCGAGACAAAAGTTGAAAGCGAAAAAGAAAAAAATGATCTGCGTCTTGCAATACTCAAAGCCGGTATGTCCATAGATGTTAACATTCATAAAGTTTATCTTGTGCCGTCAAGATGGTTAATAAAAAGCTCTGCAGGCAAACCAAGCAGAAAAGCAAACAAAGAAAGAATTTTAAGCGGTGAAGACAAACAAGTCTGGAGTAGATAATGATTTCAACAGAATTAAAAAAAGTAATTCTTAATGAATTGAATCTTGATGACTTTGATCTTCAAGATGAAACCGTAGCGCCGGATGTTCCCGGCTGGGATTCCTTGAATCACGTAAATATTATTTTAGCCGTTGAAAATAAATTTGCAGTAAAATTTAAAAGCTATGAAGTGCTGCGATTAAAAAATGTAGGCGATCTTCAAAAGTTACTCGATTCAAAACTTGGTAAATGATTTTATAGTGCCGTTTAATATTAAAATAGAAAATGTTTGGAATCTTCTTAAATATAAACCGGGCGACCCGCTATTATTTAATACAAGTCTTTTTTTAATTCTTTTTTTCTTTTTCCTGGTCATTTATAATCTCTTTAAGAATAATAAGCAGGCTCGTGTTCTCTCTTTAATCGTCTTTTCTTTTTACTTCTATTATTTGTCAGCAGGATATTTTATTGCCATACTAATTGTTTCTGCATTTATAAACTTTTTTTTCGGAAGATGGATTGCTTCAACAGAAAATTTTCCTAAGAAAAGAATTCTTCTTGCCGTTACTCTAATTCTTAATCTTGCTGTTCTCGGTTATTTTAAATACACAAATTTTTTATTGCAGGCAATTAATGATCTGCGCGGTATAGAATTTAACCCGCTTCAAATATTTTTACCAATTGGAATTTCTTTCTATACCTTCAAAGCACTAACATACATCTTTGATATTTATTACGATACGCTAAAGCCAACAAAGAATTTTTTTGATTTCGTTTTATATCTCTCTTTTTTCCCAAATGTTTTAATGGGACCGATTGACCGCGCTGCGGATTTTCTTCCGCAGATTAATAAAGAACCTTTCATTTCTAAAGACGATTTGGGCAAAGCAACTTTTTTAATTTGTTCTGGTTTACTTAAGACGGTTATTCTTAGCAGTTATCTTGAAGATAATTTCATAGGAAGGATTTTTGAATTTCCCCTTCGATATACAGGTGTAGAAAATTTATTTGCAATCTATGCTTATGCAATTCGTCTTTATTGCGATTTTTCCGGTTACACGGATTTGGCAATTGGAATCTCTTTGTTTCTCGGTTTCAAAATTATGGATAATTTCAACTCGCCTTTCAAGGCAACAAGCATTGCTGATTTTTGGAGACGCTGGCATATTTCGCTTTCGAAATGGCTTTTAGATTATCTTTTCAAACCGGTACAAATTTCATTACGAAGCTGGAGAATTTTTGGTAATATGATTGCACTTGTAGTTACATTTTTTGTCTGCGGTTTATGGCATGGTGCAGGATGGAATTTTATTCTTTGGGGATTATACTTCGGTGTACTGATGTCGGCAGCTTTGCTCTTGCAAAAGCCAAAGGAAAAACTTTATAAGACGTTAAAGATCCACAACACAAAATTTTTAAGATTCTTCCAGATCGTAATTACTTTTCACTTTATTGCGTTTTCATTTCTGCTTTTCAGATTGAACGATTTGCAGATTGCAAAAGATATGCTTTCTCAAATTTTTGATTTCTTCCATGGAGAAGTTGCCTTACAATTTGTAGAAAAGATGCCGTTAATATTCGGATTGATTGTTCTCGGTTTTGTATCTCACTTCTTCCCGGTTAAAATTGAAGTGGTAATTAAGAGATCAATAACCGTTCTGCCTCTTACCGGAAAAATAATTTTACTCGCTTTTGTTATTTGGCTCGTTGCTCAGTTCAAGTCTGCCGATATCCAGCCGTTCATCTATTTTCAATTCTAA
>VEPI01000036.1 GCA_012026935.1 Melioribacter sp.
AAATTTATCCTTCCAAACCTTTATACATATCTTCAATTAAATCTTTGTAACGTTCTTCAACAACTTTACGTTTTATTTTAAGCGAAGGAGTAAGTTCACCTGTTTCGATCGTAAACGGTTTATCAAGAATTGCAAACTTGCGTACTCGTTCAAAGTTGGCAAGTTTTTTCTGGAATACATCGAGTTCCTTATCAAGCAGTTCATAGATTTGTTTCATTTCAACAAGCTCTTCTACCGATTTATATTGTATTCTGTTTGCATCTGCATATTCTTTTAATGCATCATAATCCGGGACGATTAATGCGCTTAAAAACATTCTGCGGTCGCCTATCAAAATAAATTGATCAATATATTTGCTTGCTAAGAACATATTTTCAATCGGTGTCGGCGCAATATATTTCCCTCCGGAAGTTTTGAACAAATGTTTTTTTCTATCAGTAATAATTAAAAATCCTTCGGCATCAAAAACACCTATATCACCTGTATAGAGCCAGCCGTCTTTGATTGTTTCTTCTGTTTCTTTTTTGTTTTTATAATAACCTTGCATAATGTTAGGGCCGTATGCCAGAATCTCGCCGTCCTTTGCAATTTTTATTTCTACACCCGGCATTGGTTTGCCAACTGTTCCAAATTTATAATCGTTAACTCTGTTTGCTGCAATTACAGGAGACGATTCAGTCAAACCAAATCCTTCGATAATTAAAATACCGGCAGCTTCAAAAAATAATCCTAACTCACGTGAAAGAGCAGCCCCGCCCGAAATAAAGAAACGCAATTGTCCGCCTGTCTTAGCTCTTAATTTATGGAAGACAAGTTTATCGGCCAGTTTTCTTTTAAGAGAAAGAAAGATTGGAACCGGATGACCGGATTTTTTTTCAACATTATATTCTTTACCAATTTCAATTGCCCAATTAAATATTTTCTGCTTCTTCTCCGGTTGTGATTCTACATTGCGTTTTATCTTACTGTACATTCTTTCAAAGAGACGCGGAACAGCAGTCATAATAGTTGGATGAATATCCTCCATGTTGCTTGCAATTTTTTCTATACTTTCAGCATAAGCAATTGTACTGCCGCCGGAGAATGCAGTGTAGTATCCGCCCATTCTTTCAAAGATATGGCAAAGCGGAAGGAATGATAGGAATACATCATTCTCGCCGATATCAAAAATTTCATGCGCCGCTTTAATATTGGAGACAATATTTTTATGGGTTAGCATTACGCCTTTCGGAACGCCTGTTGTGCCGGATGTATAAATGATTGTACAAAGTTCATTCTCTTGGCAGAGACGGCAGCTATCTTCAAAGTATTTAGAATGATCTTTCTTAAATTCCATTCCTTTAGATTGCACTTCCGAAAACGAAAAAACTTCTTTATCGCTAACCTTATCTTCATTGTTCATCACAACAATGAAACGGAGAGTTTTACATTCATTTCTTATCTTCAACACTTTATTTAACTGAAACTTATTCGAGACTACTATTCCCACCGATTCCGAATTGTTAAGAATAAATTCAATCGAATCAGAAGTCGAGATCGGGTATAGAGGAACATCAACACAACCCAATCCTAATATTCCCATGTCGGAGTAAACCCATTCGGGACGGTTCTCTGCAATTATCGCAACACGATCACCTCTCTTAACACCAAGAGAAGCAAGACCCAAAGCAAAATTTTCCGTATCTCTATAAACTTCATCATACTTAATTCCCAACCATTGATCATTGACTTTATATTTAAGTACCGGTCTTTCTTTTCCCCTTCCAAAATCTTGAGTAATAATTTGAAAAAGTTGTGAAATGGTTTTGAAGTCTTTATAAATTGGCATGAATCTCTCCTCTTAAGTTGCAGTTCAATTTAATTTGAGGTGTTGTAAAATGCAATAAAGATTTATGATTTAGTTAAATATGATATGATTTAAGGATAAGCAGTCTATTTTGTTCTTCTATTTTGACCAGACCTCGCCGTTCACGACAGGAGTTACACAGATAAGCGGTTTTTCCGGTACACGGAATTTTTCAAATATTTCTTCAAACAATTTATATTGTAATCCCTGTGATTCAATCTTGGAAAATTTTTTGTAGGGCATGAATCCGCCATTCTTATTTTGAGGTGCATTAAAGTGGAAAGAAGTATTAAAATCTTCCTTAGCCCGTTCTTTCAAGAATTTTATTTTTTCTTCGTCGCTTCCTTCAATCTGATATGACTTTGCTTTGAAAGCCGTAACAAAGTTATTATCAATGATGAGATAAATATTTAAAATGGTTTCCAAAAATAATCCTATTTAGCAACGGTTTTGTTCTTCAGTACAAAGAACATTAAGAATGTTGCAAAAATGAATGCAAGCTTACATAATAAACTTTCAACTGCTGTAATAAACGAAGGAATAAATAATGCAATGATCATCGCGGGCATAAATGTAAACAAGTAACCGAAAAAGAAAAGTCGTGTAACTGATTTTTGTTTAGGATCTGTTTCCCTGCCCCATTTTTTATTAAGAATTATCATCGAACCAATTATTGGCAGATAATAAAATGTTGCGTACAAGGGTCCCATTGGATAATGATAAGCAGCATATAATACTGTACACTTAGTTACAGCAAATTGATCAAGTACGAACGGGTAATAAACAATGAAGAACAATGCCGGAATAAAAATGTATTTGTGGTGACTCTTAAGTTTACCGGTAAATTTTAGGACTGTATATAATCCCAAAGGCGGTAAAAGAGAGATATCCAAAAAAGCCAGGTAGATAAATATTTGTTTTTGTAAACCTGCAAAGCAAATAAAGAATTCGATTAACTGATAACCGAAGAGAAGCGAAATCATTCCAATTACAAGTTTGTTAATTGAGTTCTTCTCTGCAAAGATTAGCAGATTGATAATGTAAAGCAGTTCAATACACGCAATTAATAAAGAAATTATGCCGTCTAGATTCATACTGAACTCCCATTTTATGCTAAAAATTATTTAAACCAATTAGAATAAAATTCCGGTCTTCTATCTCTCATAAATAATCTTTTAGCATGAGAGTTACCACATTCACTTAAGTCAACTTCGCAAAATAAAATTTCTTCCGTGCCTGAACCGGCACGCGCTATTACTTCTCCTTCCGGATTGCATACAAAAGATTCACCCGAAAAAGTTAAACATTCTTCTTCTCCAACGCGATTACATAATGCAGTAAAATATCCGTTCTGAAATGCAGCAACTCTCATCTCAGCTTCATATAATCCTTCAGGCCATTCACCAATTGAACCTGCTTGTGGAATAAATACAATCTCAGCGCCGTTTAATGCCAACGCTCTCATATATTCAGGAAAGTGGCGGTCATAACAAACTGCTGCGCCGATATTACCAAACTTAGTTTTATAAACCGGTGCGCCGGAATTTCCGGGAGTATAATATTCTTTCTCATGAAAACATGCGTAATCGGTTATATGAATCATTCGTGTTGTGCCTAAGATTTTCCCATCTGCATCTATTACCGGAGATGAATCATATTTATTTCCGCTATCTTTTTCATATAAATTTAGAATAATAACTACTTCTAGTTCTTTAGCAAGCCGGGAAAATATTTCTGTTGTTGGTCCGGGAACCGTCTCAGCTTCATCTTTGGCTTTTGTGTTTGACGGTTTCTGAGGAAAGAATGGAGTGAATGCCAATTCTGAAAAACAAATTATTTTTGCGCCAAGTGATGCGGCTTCTCTAACAGCTTTAATTCCTTTTTGAATATTCTCTTCTTTATTGGTTGACGCTCTTTGTTGGATTAATGCAATTTTCATTTTATGTCCGGGACAGAATTTAATTTCTTGAATCGAATTTATACTTTTTACAATGCTCTGACATCAATAATTTCTACAATTGTTCCCCACATATGAAAACTTGCCATATCTTTTTTCTCAACATACTTAAATGAGATTCGTTTACCGTCAACCTGAAATTCTTTTGAAAGGTTAAGAGGATCCAGATTTTTATTATCATCCGTTGTAATTCCGTAAAATCCGCCTTCAAGAGAAATATATTTTACTGTTCCGGTTGTAACCTTAACTTCGGATTCTAGTGATGAACATGAAAATGCAACGAATGAAAGGATTGTTATAATTATTATTTTTTTCATTTGTTAATTAATCAAGTTTATTTCAGTTCTAACCCCACGCTTAAGCGTGGGGTTATTAAGCAAACAATTTCTCACCGGACTTTAGTACAAAGTCTATTAATCAAAACCTGATAAACTTGCCTATATTCACTCTTTTTGTAAGCTTTACTACCGACAGCAGGGAGAGTGGGAATAGGAAGCGTTCCAAAAATATTATTTTTTGGTCCCGATCATTTTTTCAGGACGAACTACCTCATCAAATTTTTCTGCAGTTAAAAGACCGAGTTCTAATACCGCCTCTTTCAAAGTTTTATTTTCTTTGTGAGCTTTCTTGGCAACCTTTGCTGCATTATCGTAACCAATAACCGGATTTAAGGAAGTTACTAACATCAATGAATTTTCGAGATGTCTTTTAATATTGTTTTCATTTGCTGTAATACCTTCAACACAATTCCGGCTGAAACTTTCGCATGCATCGGCAATTAATTTTATGGATTGAAGTATGTTGAATGCTATAACCGGCATAAACACATTTAGTTCAAAATTTCCGCTTGAACCCGCCATGTTTATTGTTACATCATTTCCAAATACTTGAGCACAAACCATTGTCATCGCTTCTGATTGTGTTGGATTTACTTTTCCGGGCATGATAGAACTGCCGGGTTCGTTTTCCGGTAAAGAGATTTCACCAATTCCGCATCTCGGTCCCGAACCAAGCCAGCGGATATCATTTGAAATTTTTAATAATGAAGCACCAAGTGTTTTTAGCACACCGCTCATTTCTACTAAAGCATCTTTAGCAGCCATTGCTTCAAATTTATTTGGTGCTGTTCTAAATGGTTTTCCGGTTAATTTAGAAATTGTTTCAGCAACTTTAACTGCATAATCGGGATGTGCATTTAATCCGGTACCAACTGCGGTTCCGCCGAGAGGGATTTCGTATAATCTTTTTAATGAATCACTAATACGTGCTAATCCGTTTGTTAATTGCTGCGCATAACCAGAAAATTCATGACCAAGTGTTAGCGGAGTTGCGTCCATTAAATGTGTTCTGCCGATTTTGATTATATCTTTAAACTCTTTTGCTTTTGCATCTAAGGAATCGCGCAGCTTGGTTACCATCGGAATTAATCTACGATGAATTTCCTCAACGGCAGCTACATGAATTGATGTCGGGAAAGCATCATTGGTTGATTGTGCTTTATTTACATCATCGTTAGGATGGATCGGTTTTTTACTGCCCATTACTCCGCCTGCAATTTCAATTGCACGGTTGGAGATAACTTCATTTGCATTCATATTGGTTTGGGTTCCGCTTCCGGTTTGCCAAACTACCAGCGGAAAATGATCGTTCAATTTTCCTTCAATAACTTCATCGGCTGCTTTTATGATCAGATCAAGTTTGTCTTTTGGCAAGGCGCCTAATTCATTGTTTGTTATTGCTGCAGCTTTCTTCACAATACCAAGTGCTCTAATCATCTCGGCAGGAAATCTTTCTCCGCCAATTTTAAAATTCATCAATGATCTTGCTGTTTGCGCACCATAATACTTATCAACCGGGACTTTCATTTCTCCCATAGTATCAGTTTCAATTCTGTATTCCATTTTTAACTCCAATAGATTTTTGTTTGCATTGTCAAATTAAGGGAATATGATTTTATTATCAACGAAGTTATTATTGAGATTTGCGTTGTAAAGAATGGTCCAAATAACGGTGCGGTTATTCTGCGATTGTTTCTACACGCCTCGCACCAACAAATCGTTTCTTGTAATAAGCATCTTCAAGTGAAGAAACAGTAACACCCAATGAACGGCTTGCATGCACAAATTGATTCTCACCAAGATAAATGCCTACATGACCAGGGAATGAGCGTTTTGTTGTATTGAAGAAAACCAGGTCGCCGAATTTCAATTCATCCTGAGAAACTTTTTCTCCGGTGGAATATTGTTCTCTTGCTGAGCGCGGAATTTCAATCGAAAGAGAATTTTGATAGACCTGCAAGGTAAATGCGGAGCAGTCCATTCCCTTTTGTGTGTTGCCTCCGTATTTGTAAGGAGTTTCTAAATATTTAATTACTTCAAACAAAACTTTTTCACGCGGTGTAAGAGCAACATTGAATGTTTTTAATTTTTCAAAGTGGGCTACAAAATTTGTTTTATCAACAGGGTTTTCTTCAACCGGTACCTCATCAAATTCATCCGAAGTATCTGCAGGCAAATCATTAAAAACAATTCTTTCGTTTTTAGGTTTTGTACGCGAAGATCGTTTTGTTGTGTCGTTAGATTCGAATCTTGGATTTGAATTACTGTTTCGATCGCTTTTACTTTGCTTAAATCTTTGTGAGCTGGAAGAAGAAGAACAACCGCTGAAGATCATAAATACAAGAATTGTACAAATTATTTTTTTGAAAAATCCGTAAAATATATTCATAGGCAATATCAACCCAGATAAGATCGTAAATTCTTACTGCGTGATGCGTGGCGTAATCTTCTAATAGCTTTTTCTTTTATTTGACGAACTCGTTCGCGTGTAAGATTAAATTTTTCACCAATCTCTTCAAGAGTAAGAGAATGTTCTTTATTAAGTCCGAAATAAAGTTTAATTACTTCAGCTTCTCTTTCCGAAAGAGTAGAAAGTGCCCGTTCAATCTCACTTCTAAGAGATTCCGACATTAAAGTGAAATCAGGCGACGGTTGTTCATCATTTTCCAGAATATCAAGAAGACGGTTTTCTTCACCCTGATTAAACGGTGCATCCATTGAGACTGCACGTCCCGCAATTTTTAGTGTATCAGAAACTTCACTTATATCCATATCAAGTTCTTGTGCAAGTTCATGGGCATTCGGCTCACGTTCATATTCCTGCTCAAGATTGCTGTAAGCTTTACCGATCTTATTCAATGCGCCAACTCTATTTAATGGCAGACGCACAATACGTGATTGTTCAGCTAACGCCTGAAGAATAGATTGGCGGATCCACCAAACAGCATAAGAAATAAATTTGAATCCGCGTGTTTCATCAAATCTTTTTGCAGCTTTGATCAATCCTAAATTTCCTTCATTGATCAAATCACCTAGCGAGAGTCCTTGATTTTGATATTGCTTAGCAACCGAAACCACAAACCGTAAATTTGCTTTTACTAATTTTTCCAAAGCTAAAGAATCATTCTTTCTGATTCTTATTGCGAGTTCAATTTCCTCATCCGGAGTTAATAAATCTACTTTACCAATTTCTTGAAGATATTTATCTAATGATTGACTTTCTCTATTGGTGTATTGTTTTGTGATTTTCAAGATTAAATCTCCCGCTAGGACTCTATATTAATTGAATCAACAATTCCAACGATTGAAGCATCAACCGGAGCCATATCAACATCCAAAGGAATAACAGCTTCGCTTGCTGTAACGAAATAAATTATTTCTCCCGGACCTGCTCCAACTGTATCTAAAGCAATTATCGGATCTCCAATTTTCCTGCCCTCAGAATTAATTGGCTGGACAAATTGCATTTTATAGCCTGTAACAGCTTCGTATTTTCTTGTTGCCCAAATTGTTCCGATGATTTTTCCAAGCTGCATTATACTACAACAGTTTCTTTTTGTTTTTCTTTAACAGATATATCAAGCTTATCAACAATGGCCATAATCACAGCATCTACAGGTTTGTTTTTCGTAAATGTTGTTTGACGGGCGGAACTGCCTTGTGCAACAATTACTATTTCACCAACTCCTGCACCAACTGAATCAACTGCAATTACTGTTGCTTCCTTTGGTTTATATTCAAGATCAATGTGGCGGACAATTAAAAATTTAGCTCCAACAAGATTTTCGTCTTTACGTGTTGACCAAACAGTTCCAATAACTTTTCCCAGTATCAAATCATCCTCTTAAATCTAATGGTGTAATTATTTTTATTCCGCTTTCTTTATATCTGTAACGATCGTTTGTAAAAATAGGAAGTTTATTGTTTTTAGCAACAGAACAAACAATTGCGTCACGTGTGGTCGCAACTTTATTAAAAAAATCTGAAATGGTCAAACTATATCTCGGATGGATACCTAAAACTTTCATGGCGCGCAATACTGAATCAGCACCTTTTTTCTCTAAAGGTTCCGATGCATAAAAATATAATTCGGAAGCTTGTATAACGGAAGTGAAACACATACCTGTTGACATTGCGGCTTCAAGATCAGATAAAGCGGAAATATCTTTTTGAGTAAGATGATCTACGAATATATCTGTGTCAATCAAGTATTCAATTTTATTTGGCATGAGAGGAAAATTTACTTTTAAAATTTGTTGTACTTAAAACACTTTTACAATTCAAGAAGTCATAAATTACTTCATCAGGTAAAGATTGTAACAATTTAATTCTTTCAAACAGCGTTCTGTCCTTGATTTTATCGGAGGAATCGGCTTTAACGTTTTTTTTAATTTCTTCATTACTCATTTAAAAAACTGGTTCCCTTCAAATCATTATTGATCTTAAAATAATGTGCAACCGTCTGGGCAACATCGGAAAAAGTTACACGTATGCCTAAATTCTTACCTTGAATATTTTTTCTATAATAGAGCAGCGGCACATATTCCCGCGTATGATCTGTGCTTATATCAGTCGGGTCATTACCATGATCTGCAGTTAAAATCAACCGGTCAGATTCGTCCAGACAATTTATGATATCCGGTAACCGTGTATCAAATTCTTTAAGAGCCACGTGTAATCCTTCCGGATCGTTTCGATGGCCATAGTAAACGTCAAAATCAACAAGATTTGTAAAAATGAAAGAGCCCTTTACGTTTTTTGCCGTCTCAATTATCTTTTCAATTCCCTCTTGGTTCGATTTTGTTTTCAGTTTGTGTTTTATACCTTTGTAATTAAATAGATCATTCACTTTACCAATCGCATAAGTTTCAATTCCTTCATTCAAACAATAATCCAAAATTGTAGGTGAAGGCGGATCAAGAGAAAAATCTTTTCGATTTGTAGTACGGGAATAATTTCCTTCAGTTCCAATAAATGGTCTGGCTATAATTCTCCCAACAGCATCTTTACCAATTAAAACTTTTTCGCGCGCAATCACACAAATTTCATAAAGTTTATTTATAGGAATTACTTCTTCATGCGCAGCAATTTGAAAAACAGAATCCGCAGAAGTATAAACAATAGGATAGCCGGTTCTTACATGCTCTGCGCCAAGTTCTTTAATAATTTCTGTTCCCGATGCGGCGTAATTTCCAAGAATACCTTTCAATCCCGTAGCGCTTAAAAACCTATTGATAAGTTCTTGCGGAAATCCATCGGGATAAAACGGGAATTCAATCTCAACTTTTAATCCGCCTAATTCCCAATGTCCGGTGGTAGAATCTTTCCCCGGTGAGATTTCAGCTAATTTTCCATAAGAAGCCAATGGTTGTTTTTGTGCTTTAATACCAAGGATGGGATTAATATTTCCTAATCCAAATTTTTCAAGAGTGGGTAAATTCAAACCGCCAAGACGGTTTGCCATATTGCCAAGTGTATTGCTTCCTTGGTCAGAATAATTTTTTGCGTCGGGCAGTTCACCAATCCCGACGCCGTCGAGAACTATTAGAAAAAAATTGTTCACCGGATACTTTCGAATGTTAGTTGATACTTTTAACCGTGTTGCCGCCCTTTTCTAATGCTTTTTTAAGTGCAAGTTCAGCATTAGTTAAGATCTCTTGAACATCGGTTTTATTTGTTGTTGAAGCAACGCCGATTGAAACGGTAAATGTTGTTTGCTTTGAAACGATTGCAACCGGTTTGCGCGCTATTTTAATTCTTAATTTTTCTGCCCATAGAAAAACATCTTTAGGAGACATATTGAAAAAATAAACAGCAAAAACCTTTTGACTTAACCGCCCGATTAAATTTAATGGTGTCATTTCATCTTTAATAATCTGTGAAACTACGCGAACAATTTTGGGGAACGGATCACTTTCAAATAACGAATCCTGTTCCAAGAAATCATCAATCTTAATCATTGCAATCGCACCTTGAATTCCTAATTCTTTGCTGCGTACCAGATCAACCGTAAACCGTTCGAGGAATGAATCATAATTCAAAGTTTTTGTCTCGGCATCAACTGAAAGCAAACTTTTTAGAACATTTATTGTTGAATATGAGTGAAGTATAAAAGCAAATATTTTAGTCGCATTCTTTATGAATGTAACTTCATTATTTGAATAAACATTTTTCTTCAGACTTTCGAAGCAGAGGACACCAAAGTTTTGCTCATCATGTACTAAAGGAATTGCAAGGAAAGAGCCGTCGAAACTAACGTCTTCTGTTTTTGCGAAGCGCGGAATTTCAGAAACAGAAGTATCATCAATTTTAACAGGAGTTGCACTTAATATAGCTTTACCTACCAAGGTGCCGGAAAGATCAATTTCTAAATTTTCACCAACATACTTTAATGAAGTCTTGTTTATGATCTTTGAGGTTTTAAATTTTTGTTCCGAAGGATAATACGAAACAAAAGTAAACGAATCCCAATCCATTAAACCTTGAACTGCATTTTCAATTGTTCTATGAAGATCGGATTCTGATTCAATTTTTTTATCATGACTCAACATATTGAGCAGGGTATTTAATCTTAACTCAGCTTGTGATTCGGAAAATTTTTCTTCAAATAAAGTTATAATTATTGAAATTACACGAACAATTCTGCCGAGCGAATACACTTGTTCAATTCCGAAAGCATCATTTACTTTAGAATCGAGAACAAGGATACCTGTTAAGGATTTACCATAGAATAACGGCACACCGACAAAACTCTTTATTCCTTGCGGTGCGCTGTAATATCTTATTACATCAATTTCAGCATTAGAAGAAATGTCAGTCAGCAATTCGGGTTCTTCTTTTTGTACAATCTTCCCGAGTATATCATCTTCGAGATCAAATTTTTGCTGTGTTATTTGTGATGAACTTGTTACATAACGTTCAAGGGTCAGCCGCTTTCTGTTTTTATTATACCAGAAAAAGGCGGCGGTATGTGCCATGAAAGAATCCTTTACTACATTTAATATTTTTTCAAGTACAAAACCGAATTGTTCATCATGATTAACATCTTCCGGAAGTTCCTCGTGAACAATCTTTTCAAAATTTTGCTTGAAATCGGGAGGCTTAAAAAGATCTTTATTTCCACGGCCAATGTTTGAGGAGAAATTATCAGCTGTAATTACTTCAATATTTTTTGTCTGAGAAATAATTTTGAAATCTTCACCGGCATCTGTTTCATAGCGGTCCTTTACAATTGCATCGTCTTCTTCAAAAAGCTCCGATTGTAAATCAACATCATTATCAACAGCACTGCTTCTCATCGAATCGCGCAAAAAGATAATGAAGCCGGCGTAAACAAGAAGAATAACACCGGAAATAACTTTGAGAGTTAAATCATCCGTAAAAAATGGAATTACGACCAGGATCGGAATAAATAAGAAAATGAAAATTCTCTTTCTGATTTTTTCTGTAACTCCCATCCGCCCTTCTTAAGATCTAGTGGAAGAAATATGTTCTAAATTGTTATTACTTACAACTTTACATTCAATAATAAGAAAGATTTAAGAGATTTTCATATAAGGAAGAGCGAGGAAAGCAACTTTACCATTTCCTTTTTGCCGGTGCCTTTTATAGTAGAATAGAAAAGCATATTCTCACCATAAATGAGTTCAGGAAAGATTTTATTGATTTGCTTTCGTGCTGAAGCCAGTTCGGATTGTTTTAGTTTATCGGATTTGTTAAGAATTACAAAGTACGGGATATTTTGTTTGTGCAGGAATTCATTCAGTTCGATATCCAGCTGCATTGGTGTATGACGGCTATCAATTAAATGAACGGCTAGGTCAATATTTTTATTAAGTGAAAAATATTTTTCTAACAAATGCTGCCAAGCATCTCTTTCTTTTTTTGATACCTTTGCATAACCGAAACCAGGTAAGTCAACTAAAAAAAATTTGTTCTCAATCAAATAATAATTGATTGAACGTGTTTTACCAGGTTGAGAGGAAGTCTTTGCTAATTTTGTATTGAATAAGGAATTAATGAATGAAGACTTTCCAACGTTGGAACGACCGCAAAGTACTACAGTAGGTAAATCTTGTTTAGGTAATTCGCTTAGATTATAAACCGGTTTGATGAATTCAATTTTTTTCATAGAAACAAAAAAGAGTAACCGAAGCCGGTTACTCTTTTCAAAATAATTTATGATTTATTTTATCAACTGCCTTTTTTCTGCGGGGTAGTCTTAGGAGTTGCAGTTTTTTTTGTAGTTCTTATTTTTTCTTTTTTCGGTTTAGGCGTAGTTTCTTTTTTAGTTCTGGGAGCTGTCTTTTTTGCTGCTTTTGCTTCTTTCTTTTCTTCGGCTTTTGTTTCTTCTACTTTTGTATCAGTCGGTTTCTCTTCTTCCTTAGTTTTCTTTGGTGATTTTGGTTTTACCAATCCGCTAAAATCTACTAATTCAATTATTGCCATTTCAGCGCCGTCACCCTTTCTTTGTCCTAAACGAACAACGCGTGTATAACCGCCGGCTCTATCACCTATTTTAGGAATTATGTCTGAAAATAATCCGGATACAATTTCTCTATCGTTAATTTCTGCGGAAACATACCTTCTTGCATGAACAGAATCTGCTTTAGCTTTTGTGATCAGAGGCTCTACAAATCCACGCAATTCTTTAGCCTTAGCTGTAGTCGTTGTAATCTTTTTGTGTTTTAATAAAGATGCTGCCAATGATCTTAATAATGCACGTCTATGGCTTGCTGTTCTGCCTAATTTTCTTCCTTTAACTCTATGTCTCATTCTTTAACCTTCTGGAAATACTAGTTGTTTTCTGGTTTATCTTTTATATACTTGTCAACATCCATACCGAACTCAAGTCCGTAATTTTCCACTATCTCGATCAACTCGGCCAGAGATTTTCTTCCGAAATTTCTGAACTTAAGCATTTCACTTTCGTCTCTTTTAACTAGATCGGACAAGTTTTTGATGTTTGCAGCTTTTAAGCAATTATGTGAACGGACACTTAATTCAAGATCATCTACGCTCGTTAAAAGAATTTTTTTAATTCTTTCTGCTTCAGCATCTTTTTCGTTTTCAACTTTTTCCTCTTCCGGTTCAGCATCAAAATTGATGAACATTTGAATATGATCTTTTAATATTTTAGCTGAGCATGAAAGCGCTTCTTCAGGTGTCATTGATCCGTCGGTTTGAATATCAACCGATAATTTTTCAAAATCATTTCTTTCACCAATACGAACATTTTCAACATTATAATGAACATTAACGATCGGCGTAAATATAGAATCAATCGGGATTGATCCAATAGTCATTTCCGGAATTTTTTGTTCGTTGGAAGGGACATATCCTTTTCCAACACCGAATTTTAATTCCATATTCAATTTTGCATCAGAGTTCAAACGGGCAATGTGAAGATCCGGGTTTAATATTTCAATATCCGGACAAGCTTTTTGAATATCTCCGGCTCTGAATTCCTTTGAACCGGTAAAAGAAATTTCACAACCGGTAACTTTCTTATTAATGATTCTCATTCTAACTTTTTTCAAATTTAGAATAAGTTCGGTAACGTCTTCAACTACACCGGGAATTGTTGAAAACTCATGTAATACACCCTCAATTTTAATAGCAGTAACTGCGGCTCCGGTAAGGGATGATAACAACACTCTTCTTAAAGCATTGCCTAATGTAACTCCAAATCCTCTCTCAAGAGGTTGGATCATAAATCTTCCAAAATTTTCTTTACTTGAAGATTCATCGAGTACGACACCATCAGGCATCTTTATGAATGGATAACTCATTTAGTATCCTCTTTATAATTTTATAATTACTTAGAATACAACTCTACAATCAATTGTTCGTTTGCATTCAATGGAATATCTTCTCTTTCAGGAATATTTAAGAATGTTCCGGATAGAGTAGCTTTATCTACGGACAACCAACTGTAAACGTTGTCTTTTGTTCTTCTTAAAGAATTGTGAATCGCATCCAGCTTCTTACTTTTTTCTCTAACAGAAATTACATCGCCGGAAGTAAGTGAGAACGATGGAATATCAACTATTTGCCCGTTAACAGTAAAATGTCTGTGAAGAATTAATTGACGGGCAGATTTTCTTGAAGGCGCAAATCCAAGGCGGAAGATTGTATTATCCAATCTCTTTTCTAAAAGTTTAATTAAGTTACCGCCTGTAACACCTTTTTGATGAATTGCTTTATCAAAATAATTATGGAATTGAGTTTCCTGCAATCCATAAATTCTTTTTACTTTCTGTTTTTCTCTAAGCTGAACACCATATTCAGAAAATTTGGTTCTGCGCGTTAAACCGTGCTGCCCGGGTGCGTAATTCTTCTGCTCCAACGGACATTTTTCGGATAAGCACTTAGATCCTTTTAAAAATAATTTTGTCTTTTCCCTTCTGCATAATCTGCAACTCGGGCCAGTGTATCTTGCCATCTAAAGTTTCTCCTGATTAAACTCTTCTGCGTTTTGGTGGTCTGCAACCATTATGAGGAATTGGCGTTTGATCTTTGATTGATAGAATATCCAATCCTGCTGTATTTAAAGCTCTAATTGCTGCTTCTCTTCCTGAACCCGGACCTTTAACGAGCACATCAATTTTTCTTAAACCTAAATCATGTGCTTCTTTACCGGCCGCTTCGGCAGTAACTTGTGCAGCAAATGGAGTATTTTTTCTTGAACCTTTAAAACCGTTCTTTCCGGCTGAAGACCAAGAAATAGTATTTCCATAAATATCTGTAATCGTAACAATCACGTTGTTAAAGGTGGCTTTAATATGTGCAACGCCAACTGCATCAACATGAACTTTCTTTTTAGTCTTTTTTACAACTTTTGCCAATTTGACTCCTCAATAAAAATAGTTAATTACTTCTTAGCCGGCGTTTTCTTTTTACCGGCAACTGTTTTACGTTTTCCTTTACGTGTTCTTGAGTTGGTTCTTGTACGTTGTCCTCGAACAGGTAAACTTCTTCTGTGTCGAAGACCGCGGTATGAACCAATATCCATTAATCGTTTAATATTTTGTTGGACTTCACTTCTTAATGATCCTTCAACTTTATAATCAGCAGTCATTACAGAACGAATCTTTGCGATTTCTTCCTCTGTTAATTCACTAACTTTTTTATTCGGATTAACATTCGCTCTTGTAAGAATTTCCATTGCCGATTTATCACCGATACCGAAAATGTAAGTAAGACCGATGAAAGCTTTTTTATTTTTTGGTAAATCAATACCTGCTAAACGAGCCAAATCTATAACCTCCTAAGTTTAACCTTGTCTCTGTTTATGTTTAGGGTTTTTACATATAACTCGTACAACCCCTTTTCTTTTAATTATCTTACAGTTCTCACAAATTTTGCGAACTGATGAGCGAACCTTCATTGCTACTCCGTTATTTATATCTGTATGTAATTCTGCCTTTATTCAAATCGTAAGGTGAAAGTTCAATTGCAACTTTATCACCAACCAAAATTTTTATGAAATGCATTCTCATTTTACCGGAAATATGAGCAAGTATTTCATGACCGTTGTCGAGGCGGACTTTAAAATGTGCATTTGGTAAAGTCTCAGTAACTATTCCGTCAACCTTTATCGGTCCTTGTTTAGCCATTTATCAACACTTAGTTAATATTTCAGGTTTACCATCAATAATAGCAACAGTATGTTCAAAATGTGCAGAAGGTTTTCTGTCTGCTGTTAACACTGTCCAACCATCTTCTGCAACAATTACTTTATAGGATCCCATATTAACCATCGGCTCAAGCGCAAGTGTCATACCATTCTTAATTAAAGACCCATTTCCTTTTTTTCCGTAATTGGAAATTTGCGGATCTTCATGAAGATGTTTACCAACTCCGTGACCGCATAGATCTCGAACTATTGAGTATCCGTTTTCTTCAACAAGTGTTTGAACAGCATTGGAATAATCACCAAGTCTGTTGCCTTCTTTCAATTGTTCAATACCTAAATACAATGATCGTTCCGTTACATCCATCAATTTTTGTTTTTCATCGGAGATTTTCCCAACTGCTACTGAAAGAGCAGCATCTCCAAAATATTTATTCTTTTCAACACCAACATCAATCGAAAGAATTTCACCTTCTTTTAGAACTCTGTTGCCGGGAATCCCGTGAACAACCTCATCATCAATTGAAGAACAAATAGAACCGGGAAAATCAAAAGAACCTGCTTGAGAATATCCTTTAAATGCCGGTCTTCCATTATTACTTAAAATATAATCTTCAGCAATTTTATCCAGTTCAATGGTCGTTATGCCTGGTTTTACATAACGCTTCACTAATTGTAGAACTTCAGCAACTATAACACAGCTTTCACGAATTAAATCAATTTCTTTTTTACTTTTTATTAGGATCACATCAAAACTTAATTAGAATCTTCTTCCTTTTAACTTACCGGATTTCATAAATCCATCGTAATGTCTCATCAGCAAATGAGATTCAATTTGTTGCAGTGTATCAAGTGCAACACCAACAATAATAAGCAAACTAGTACCCCCAAAGAATGACGCAAAACTACCGCTGACACCAAACTTAGAAATGAAGGCGGGAAGAATTGCAACTATTGCCAAGAAAAATGATCCGGGCAATGTAATCTTTGTTAAAATATTATCTATAAAATCTGCAGTTTGTTTTCCTGGTCTAATACCGGGAATAAATCCGCCCTGCTTCTTCATATTTTCCGCAACATCTTGGGGGTTGAATGCAATTGCAGTATAGAAATAAGTAAAGAATATAATCATCAATGCATAGATCACTGAATATGTTAAAGACTGATAATGAAAATAATTTGCTAGAGTACCGATAAATTCGCTGTTAGGAAAAAAAGAAAACAAGGTACTTGGAATAAACATAATTGATTGAGCAAAAATAATCGGCATAACACCGGCTGTATTCACTCTCAATGGTATATATTGAGTAACACCGCCATAAACTTTTCTACCTACAACTCTTTTAGCATATTGTACAGGAATCCGTCTTGTCCCTTGTGTAACTAATACAACACCGGCAATAATCAACACCATTAAAGAAATAACAACAACTTCAATAACTAAATTCCGTTGCCCGGAAGCAATTAACCTGTATTCATCAAGTAATGCAAAAGGAAATCTGTTTATAATTCCGATAAAAATTATTAAAGAAATTCCGTTGCCGATTCCTTTTTCGGTAATTTGTTCACCCATCCACATAATAAACATAGTACCGGCTACTAAAATTATTATTGTGGAGAGACTCCACAATACACCGCGTACTGCTTCAGGCACAATTGGCCCGCCAGAAGGAACGTTTATACTCAACAAATGAATTGTTACTCCCCATGCTTGCATAGCAGAGATTATCACGGTTCCATAGCGG
Source organism: Melioribacter sp. (assembly GCA_012026935.1). Classification (GTDB taxonomy): domain Bacteria; phylum Bacteroidota; class Ignavibacteria; order Ignavibacteriales; family Melioribacteraceae; genus Fen-1258. Next base: position 17,522 of record VEPI01000036.1, read on the forward strand.
GTTAACTGAGTTAATTTTTTTCTTCCCTCTTCGCCTTCTCTTTGCAATTTTTGAAAGTACGGGATTACTGCACCGGCAATCTGCAAAATAATTGAAGCAGAAATGTATGGCATAATACCAAGCGCCAAAATTGCAGCATTAGAAAATGCACCGCCTACAAATAAATCATACAGACCAAATAAATTATCAGAAGTTTTATTTTGATTAGCAGCAGTGAGCAATGAAGTATCAATGCCGGGCAATGTGATATGGGTACCGATTCTAACAATTACAAGCAGAGCAAGTGTGTAAAGAATTCTCTGACGTAATTCATGAATCTTAAAAATATTCCGGAATGTTTCTTGAATTTTTGCCATTAAGCTTTAATCTCTTTAATAGTTCCACCGGCAGATTCAATTTTTTCTTTTGCAGAGACACTAAAAAAATGAGCTTCAATATTCAACTTAGCTTTTAGTTCTCCAAAACCAAGAATTTTAAAAGGAGCTGCGGCTTTCGAAATAACTCCGTTCTTATATAAAGAAACTGCGTTAATTACTCCATCTTGAACTTTCTTATCATCAACTAATTTTTGTAATCTTGTAAGATTAACAACTTGATTAACAACTTTGAACGGGCTGTGAAATCCTCTTTTAGGAATTCTTCTTTGAAGCGGCATTTGACCGCCTTCAAACGATGCGGGAAATTTTGCACCCGAACGCGAACGCTGACCGTTTTCTCCACGAGTTGCAGTACCGCCATGTCCGGAACCTTCGCCTCGTCCTATTCTTTTTATTTTTCTATGTGAACCTTTTGCAGGTTTAAGATTACTTAGAATATCCATTTATTCCTCTATGCTTCAATTTCTTCTACTTTAACAAGATGATGAACTTTTTTTACCATACCTCTAATTTGAGGAGTATCATTGTGAACAACAAAATGATTAGGTCTGTTAAGACCTAACGCTTTAATCGTTAGTTTCTGCGGAACAGGTCTATCAATAACACTTCCTACTTGAGTAATTTTTATTTTCTTTGCCATTCTAATCCTCAATTACAAATTGAATAACTCGGCAACTTTCAATCCGCGTTTACGAGCCATTGCTCTAGCATCAACAAGATTTAATAAAGCATTCAAAGTTGCTTTAACTTGATTGTGCGGATTACTTGAACCGAGAGATTTTGTCAAAATATCTTGCACGCCTGCAGCTTCAAGAACAGCACGAACACCGCCGCCTGCAATTAATCCAGTACCCGGAGTAGCTGGTTTCAATAGAACTGAACCGGCTCCAAACTTGCCAATAATAGCATGAGGAATTGTTCCTTTTAAAAGATGAACGCGGTAAACATTTTTCTTTGCATCATCAACACCTTTGGAAATTGCATCGGTAACTTCATTTGCTTTACCAAGACCAACTCCTACGTGACCGTTTCCGTCTCCAACAACGACAATTGCATTAAAGCTGAATCTTCTACCACCTTTAACAACTTTTGCAACTCTGTTAATGTGAACAATTTTTTCTTTTAAATTCTCAAGACCGGATACTTTTTTGTACTTAAAATTCAATGTGAACTCCCTTGTTTACAACTTTGTTAATCAACTTTTTTTAGAACCGTCTAATCTGGCTGCCGGGAGAGGAGTCGAACCTCTACAGACGCCTCCAAAGGGCGTTGTCCTGCCATTAGACGACCCGGCAGTTTTTATAATTTTAATCCGCCTTCGCGAGCTCCCTCGGCTACTGCTTGAATTCTGCCGTGGTACTCATAACCACTTCTATCGAAAACAACAGTGTTAATACCTTTTTCCAATGCTTTTTTTGCTATTAATTTCCCCACCAATTTACTTTTAGAAATTTTTCCTTTTAAACTTTTTACTTCTTCTGCTATCTCTTTCGAAAGTGAAGAAGCGGCAACTAATGTTGTACCTTTTACATCATCAACCAACTGAGCATGCATATTGTTTAAACTTCTAAACACAGTTAAACGCGGACGATCCGCAGTCCCGGAAAGTTTTTTACGAACTCTAACTTTTTTTCTGGTTCTTCTTTTATTGTCTTTCAAAAACATTTTTCAGATTCTCCTATTACTTACCAGCAGTTTTGCCTGCTTTGCGGACAATAACTTCTCCGGTATACTTAATACCTTTACCTTTGTAAGGTTCAGGTTTCTTAAATGATCTTATTTTAGCTGCCATTAATCCAACCAACTCTTTATCACTACCGAAAATTTTTATTTGAGTTGGTAGAGGAATTTCAAATTTAATTCCTGGCGGAGGCATAAGAAGAATCGGGTGAGAATAACCCAGATTAAATAATGCTGCTTCTCCCTTTGCTTCAACCTTATAACCTACACCCACTATATCTAGAGATTTTGAATATCCTTCGGTAACACCTTTTATCATATTTGCAATAAGTGCACGTGTTAAACCGTGAAGTGCTCTATTTTCTTTTTGATCATCAGGTCTGGTAACAATAACTTCATCCTTTTGAACATCCACTTTCATATTAGGATGAATTTTCATTTGAAGTTCGCCGAGTTTACCTTTTACTTTTAAGATACCGTCGGTCTTCGTAACCGTTACTCCTTTGATCTGTACTGGTTTTTTGCCTATACGTGACAATTTCTTTTCCTTATTAAAAATTTTACCAAACGTGGCAGACTACTTCTCCGCCAACAGCTTCCTTTTTTGCCTGTTTATCAGATAATAAACCTTTCGGTGTTGAAAGAACTGCCATTCCAAGTCCGTTTAAAACTCTTGGAAGTTCATCTTTACCAACATAATTTTTCAATCCCGGTTTAGAAATCCTTTTCATTCCGGTTATTGATGGAGCGCCATTAACATATTGAAGATGTACTCTAAGAATATTTTGTTTTTTATCTTCAACAACATTATAGTCTCTAATAAATTTATTATTCTTCAAAATTTCTGCTAAGCTAATCTTCATTTTTGAAGAAGGAATATCTACAAATTTCTTTTTTGCTTTAACAGCATTTCTAATTCTTGTCAAAAAATCCGCAATCGGATCGGTAGTATGCATTTACAAATCTCCTTTATTACCAACTTGCTTTTTTAAGTCCGGGTATTTCGCCTTTTAAAGCCATTTCGCGAAGCACTAAACGAGAAACACCAAACTTTCTATAGTATGCTCTCGGTCTGCCGGTCATTTTACATCTATTATGTAATCGGGTTGATGAAGAATTTCTAGGAAGAAGCTGCAATGCTTCATAGTCGCCCTTTTCTTTTAATTCTTTTCTTTTCTGTGCATACTTATCGAAAAGTTTTCTTCTTTTATCTTCACGGGCCAATAAACTTATTCTTGCCATGATTTACCTTTAATTAATTTCCTTTTTTCTAAATGGTAATCCAAAAGCTGTTAAAAGTTCTAATGCTTCTTTATCAGTTTTTGCAGTAGTTACAAACGTAATATCCATTCCCAATATCTTTGTTACTTTATCAGGATTAATTTCCGGGAAAATAATTTGTTCTTTAATTCCCAAAGTATAATTGCCGCGTCCGTCAAATGATTTATCGGGCACACCGCGAAAATCGCGTACACGGGGTAAAGCAAGGGAAACGAAACGATCTAAGAATTCGTACATTATTTCCCTTCTCAAAGTTACCTTTGCACCAATTTTCATTCCTTCACGCAATTTGAAATTCGATATTGATTTTTTAGAAATCCGTACAGATGCTTTTTGTCCGGTTATTGTTTCAAGATCTTTAACAGCTTCATCTAAAATTTTAGGATCTTGAACTGCCTGACCAACACCCATGTTTACAACTATCTTATCCAAACGAGGAACTTCCATTATACTTTTGTAACTGAATTGCTCTCTGAGTTTTGGAATAATTTCTTTATAATATTTTTCTTTTAACCGAGCAGGAATTTTAGGTTCTTTAACTTTAGGTTCGGCAGTTTTTTTAACATCTGCTTCCTTACCCTTTTTTTCTTTTTGCTCTTTTTTCTCTTTTTGTTCTTTTGCCATTGCTATTATGCATCCTTAAAATTATTAACCAAGCATTTCCCCGCTTGATCTGCTGACTCTTGCACTTTTCTGTTTGCCGGTTTTTTCATCTATAATTAGTTTGGAACCGATTCTTGTTTTTTCATTTGTTTTAGGATCAAGAATCATAATGTTAGAAACATTAATCGGAGCTTCTTTTTCTGTAATTCCGCCTTGAGGATTTTTCTGAGTCGGTTTTGTATGACGTTTACGTAAATTAACGCCTTCAACAATAACTCTATTAATTTTTGGAAACACCTTTAAAACTTTTCCGGTTTTACCTCTGTTATTTCCGGCTATTACAATTACATTATCATTTTTTCTGATCTTCATTTTCTATCCTTATAAAACTTCTGGTGCTAGAGAAATTATTTTCATAAATTTTTTATCTCTCAGTTCTCTTGCAACGGGACCAAAGATACGTGTACCTTTCGGTTCACCTTGAGGATTTAACAGTACTGCTGCATTTTCATCAAAGCGTATATATGAACCGTCATTTCTTCTAACTTCTTTTTTAGTTCTAACAACTACGGCGCGCGATACTTCACCTTTTTTAACACCGCCGCCCGGAATAGCGGATCTAACACTAACAACAATAACATCGCCTACACTGGCATAACGACGGTTACTTCCACCAAGAACTCTAATGCATCTAACTTTCTTGGCTCCGGAATTATCCGCCACTACTAAATTTGTTTCTTCTTGTACCATAATCTATCTGCTCCTCATAAAACCTGCCTGCGGCAGGCAAGCTTTTTTACTTGGCTTTCTCAACGACTTCAACCAAGCGCCATTTTTTTCTTTTACTCAAAGGACGAGTTTCCATAATCTTAACAACATCACCGATTGTGCATTCATTTTTCTCATCGTGTGCCATTAATTTTGTGGTCTTCTTAAAATATTTTTTGTAAAGCGGATGAGCAATGCGTCTCTCAATTGCCACAATAATACTTTTCTGCATCTTATTGCTAACAACAGTACCGATCCTTGTCTTTCTAATACTTCTTTTCTCCATAAGAACTCGAATACTCCTTATTTATTTGCCTTTGAGTTTTTTGTTTCCTGCATCTCTCGTTCTTTCAGAATAGTTTTCATCTTTGCAATATCTTTTCTAACAAGACGCAGTTTTGCTGTGTTAGTTAATTGTTTTAATTCCTGTTGAAATTTTAAATCCACTAAATTTTTTTGATCTTCAAGAATTCTTTTCTTGATCTCATCAGTAGACATTTCTCTTATTTCAAAAATCTTCATTTTCTCTTAAATCCTTTTATGATTCTAAGTCCGGACGTTGAGTAATTTTTGTTTTGATCGGCAGTTTATGAGATGCAAGGTTTAACGCCTCAACTGCTGTTTTTTTATCAACGCCGCCAATCTCAAACATAATTCTACCGGGTTTAACTACAGCAACCCAAAATTCCGGTGCACCTTTTCCTTTACCCATTCTTGTTTCAAGAGGTTTCTTAGTAACTGGTTTATCCGGAAAAATCCTAATCCACATTTTCCCATCTCGTTTCATATGTCGTGATAAAGCCACACGGCATGCTTCAATCTGACGACTTGTAATCCAAGCCGGTTCCAATGCTTTCAATCCGTAATCGCCAAAGTTAACAAGATTACCGCGCGTAGCTTTTCCGGCTCTTCTACCTCTATGTGCTTTACGAAACTTTACTCTTTTGGGCATTAACATTAGAAAAACTCCTCAAACCCGCCTGCCGGCAGGCAAGCTCTTTATTCTGATGAACGTTTACCTAAAATTTCTCCGCGGCAAATCCAAACTTTTACACCAATCGAACCATAAATTGTATGCGCGGTTGCCGTTGCGTAATCTATATCTGCTCGGATTGTGTGCAACGGAATTCTTCCTTCTTTATATTGTTCAGTACGAGCCATTTCAGAACCTGCTAATCTTCCTGCGCACATAATTCTTATTCCTTCAGCACCCATTCTCATAGCAGATGTTATTGATTGCTTCATAGCTCTTCTAAATGAAACTCTTCCTTCAATCTGACGTGAAATATTTTCTGCAACTAATGCTGCATCAAGTTCAGGTCTTTTAATTTCTGTAATTTGAATCTTAACTTCTTTGTCGGTTAATTTTCTTAATTCTTCTTCAATCTGTGCTATCTCTTTTCCACTTTTTCCAATTACAACACCGGGTCTTGATGTATGTATTGTTAAAATTATATTCTTGGAAGTTCTATCTATTATAATAGATGAGATACCGGCATTTTGTAATCTTTTTCTTACATAGGTTCTAAGTTTTTTATCCTCAACAAGTTTAGTAGAATAACTTTTGTTTTCGTACCAGTTCGAATCCCAGCCTCTAATGATACCTACTCTAAAACCAATTGGATTTGTCTTTTGACCCAAAACTTCCTCCTAGATTACTTTTTTGTAGCAACAACAATTGTTACGTGATTAGATCGTTTTCTTATTCTATATGCTCTCCCCATTGGTGCAGGAGAAATTCTTTTTAACGTAGGCCCACCATTTACAAAAGCTTCTTTAACAAATAAATCGGAAATTTCATGCTTAGTGTTATCATCTTTGTTCATTAAATTAGAAACCGCTGAACGTAAAACTTTTTCTGCATCTTTCGAAGAATGCTTTGGTGAAAAATGAAGTATTTCAATTGCCTGATCTACAGATTTACCTCTGATTATATCAACAACCAATCTCATCTTACGCGGAGACGTACCAATATATTTATGAATTGATTTAGCTTCCATTATTCTATCCTTATGACTCTTTAACTTTAGATGCTTTCTCAGCTTTTGTACCAGGATGACCTCTGAAAATTCTTGTAGGTGAAAATTCTCCGAGCTTATGCCCAACCATATTTTCAGAAATGTAAACCGGAATCATTTTATTACCGTTATGTACAGCAATTGTATGTCCCACAAAATCCGGCGTTATAGTACTAGTACGGGACCATGTTTTGATAATTTTTTTCTGATTAGTCTCGTTTAGCTTTTTTACTTTTTCCATCAACTTGATGTCGATGTATGGACCTTTTTTTACTGACCTTGGCATATTTTATTCTAACCTATTTTCTTCTTTTAACTATGTATTTGTTAGTTCTATTTTTTTTCTTTCTCGTCTTTAATCCTTTTGCTTTTTGTCCCCAAGGTGAAACCGGATGACCGCCGCCTGATGTTTTACCTTCACCACCGCCCATAGGGTGATCAACAGGATTCATTGCAACACCACGAGTATGAGGACGAATACCTAACCATCTGCTTCTGCCCGCTTTACCCAAGCTTACATTTTCATGATCAAGATTTCCAACAACGCCATAAGTAGCCATACAGTCAATACTAACCATTCTTACTTCGCCGGAAGGCATTTTTAATTGAGCGAATTTTCCTTCTCTTGCCATCAACTGAATTGATGCACCGGCAGATCTTCCAAGTTGACCGCCTTTGCCGGGTTTTAATTCAACGTTATGAATAAAACTTGCCAAAGGAATTTCTTTTAATGGTAATGAATTACCAACTTTAATTTCTGAACCGCTACCGGAAACAACAGCATCACCAACTTTCAAACCATCAGGAGCGAGGATATATCTTTTCTCTCCATCAGCATAATTTAGAAGTGCAATTCTTGAAGTTCTATTAGGATCATATTCAATTGAAAAAACTTTTGCCGGTATTCCATTTTTATCACGTTTAAAATCAATTACTCTGTAACGTCTTTTGTGACCGCCGCCGCGATGACGCGATGTAACTCTACCAAGATTATTTCTTCCACCGGATTTTTTTATTACTCCGGTCAAAGATTTTTCCGGAGTAGATTTTGTAATCTCTTCAAATGAAGAGATACTCATAAATCTTGTTCCGGGAGTATTTGGTTTTAATTTTCTAATTGCCATTTAACTTTAGCTCCGATTCGGTAATACTATGCTTGACCAAAAATATCTATTGTTTGACCTTCTTTTAAGGTAACGACTGCTTTTTTAAATTTTGCTGTTCTTCCAGAAAATCTACCTTTTTTAGTAAACTGGGTTTTCATTTTTCCTTTATACAGAATTGTATTCACAGAAGTAACATCAACATTAAATTTTTCTTTGAGAGCTTTAGCGATTTGAATTTTATTAGCATCCACAGCAACAACAAATCCAAATTTATTAGAATGTTTTTCGCTGATACCACTCATCTTTTCAGTAATTAAAGGGCGTATTAAAATACTTTTCATTTTTAAACCAGTTTAATTAATTGAGCTTTCTAAAAGATTAACTGCACTTTTCTGTAAAACTAAAATTTGATTATTCAATAGATCGTAAGTTGAAGCTTTGTTTGCTTCAAGAATATTTATCCTTGCAACATTACGTCCCGACTTGTAAACGTTTTCTTGAGTACCGTTAGTAAGCAGTAAAGTCTTTTTACCTTTTACTTTCAATGCATTTAATATTGAAACAAAATCTTTTGTCTTTGGGGCTTCAAAGTTAAAATCCTCAACTACGAGAATTTGATTTGCTTTTGCTTTATATGATAATGCAGATTTTCTTGCAAGAGCTAAAACTTTTTTATTGAGTTTCTGTCTGTAATCTCTTGGTTTGGGACCAAATATTGATCCGCCGCCGATCCAAAGAGGAGAACGTGTTGTGCCTGCTCTAGCACCGCCGCGACCTTTTTGCTTCCATGGTTTTTTCCCGCCGCCGCTAACTTCACTTCTTTCCTTTGCTTTGTGAGTTCCTTGACGTTGATTTGCAAGGTAAGCTTTAACAGCTAAGTAAATTACATGGTCGTTCGGTTCGATTTCGAAAATCTCTTTTGAGAGTTCAACAGTCTCGCCAGATTTTGTACCGTCTTGTTTATAAACTTCTAATTTCATCTTATTCAATAATTATTTATTGATAGCTACAATTGAATTAATAGAGCCGGGGACAGCTCCTTTCACCATAACAATATTTTTTTCAGCAATAACCTTAACAACTTTAAGATTTGAAATGGTTGTATTCTCAAATCCCATTCTTCCAGCCATACGTTGCCCTTTGAAAACTCTTGACGGATAAGAACTTGCACCAATAGAACCGGGAGCTCTTAATCTATCACTTTGTCCGTGAGTTGTACCGCCTACACCACCGAAGTTATGTCTTCTCATAACACCTTGAAAACCTTTTCCTTTATTCTTTCCGGAAACTTTAACTTTATCGCCGATCTGGAAAATATCTACTTTAACTTCGTCACCAATTTTAAATTGAGAAGATTCAAAGTTTCTAAACTCTTTTAGAGTTTGCGGAATTTTCAATCCATTCTTTTTATAATAATCGAGTTGTGGTTTACTTGTTCTCTTTTCTTTCTTTTCACCGAAACCAAGTTGAATAGCTTCGTAGCCATCTTTTTCTTTTGAACGCACAGCATAAACATTACACGGACCGGCTTCCAAGATAGTTACGGGAATAATTTGACCATCTTCCGAGAATATATTTGTCATTCCTAATTTTTTTGCTAGCATACCAGGCATTTCTATAATTCCTATAACTTAATCTCTATGTCAACGCCGGCAGGAATATCTAACTTGCTCAGTGCGTCAACAGTTTTGTTGTTTGAGTTATGAATATCTATAATTCTTTTATGAGCCCTGATCTCAAATTGTTCACGTGATTTTTTATCAACGTGCGGAGACCTTAAAACTGTAAAAACCGTTCTGCGTGTTGGTAACGGAATTGGACCGGATACAACTGCGCCGGTGCTTTTTACAGTCTTGATAATCTTTTCAGTTGATTTATCAATAAGAATATGATCGTAAGACTTCAACTTTATTCTAATTTTCTGACCAGGCACTTTTTCTAATCTCCTTGTTCAACAAATGCCCCGCATAAGCGGGGCTAAAATAAATTTATTACTCAATAATTTTTGTTACAAAACCTGCACCAACAGTTCTACCGCCTTCGCGAATAGCGAACTTCAATCCTTCTTCCATAGCAATCTCAGAAATCAAATCAATCTTAAGTTGTACGCTATCACCGGGCATAACCATCTCAGTTCCTTCAGGTAATGTTGCAACACCAGTAACGTCAGTTGTTCTGAAATAGAACTGTGGTCTGTAACCATTAAAGAACGGTGTATGACGTCCGCCTTCATCTTTTGATAGAATATAAACTTTACCTTCAAATTTCTTATGGGGAGTAATTGAACCGGTTTTTGCTAAAACCATTCCTCTTTCAATTTCAGTTTTATCAACACCTCTTAAAAGAATACCAGCATTATCACCGGCAATAGCAGCATCAAGTTCTTTACGGAACATTTCGATACCGGTAACAACTGTTTTTTTATGAACACCTAAACCGATCAATTCAATTTCTTCTGCTAACTTTACTTGACCTCTTTCAACTCTTCCAGTAGCAACAGTACCACGACCGGTAATTGAAAATACATCCTCAACAGGCATCAAGAACGGTTTGTCAACACTTCTTTCCGGAACGGGAACATAGGTATCAACAGCATTCATTAATTCCCAAATACAATTGTATCTTGGATCAGAAGGATCAGCACCGGAAGCTCCGGCTTCTAATGCATGTAAAGCAGAACCTTTAATAATCGGAATTTCATCACCTGGGAATTCATATTTAGTTAGCAACTCTCTTAATTCCATTTCAACTAGATCAATTAATTCTTGATCGTCAACAGCATCAACTTTATTCATGAACACAACTATTTTCGGAACACCTACTTGACGAGCAAGAAGAATGTGTTCACGTGTCTGAGGCATTGGACCATCGGTTGCAGCGACAACAAGAATAGCACCGTCCATTTGCGCAGCGCCAGTGATCATGTTTTTAACGTAATCCGCGTGACCTGGACAGTCAACGTGAGCATAATGTCTGTTCGCTGTTGAATATTCAACGTGAGCAGTAGCGATTGTAATACCTCTTTCTCTTTCTTCAGGGGCATTATCAATACTGTCAAATGTTCTTATTTGAGATAAACCTTTTTTAGCCAGTGCCATGGTGATGGCTGCAGTAAGAGTAGTTTTACCATGGTCGACGTGTCCGATAGTACCAATATTGACATGAGGTTTACTACGGTCAAATTTTTCTTTTGCCATCTTAAATACTCTCCTTAATGTGTTTTATTTCTTTAATCATTTATTTATTGTCTAATAAGATTCAACATGTTTCTTTGCTTGAGATTTTTCCTGGATCTCTTCAGCAACAGATTTTGGTACTTCGGCATAATGTGCAAACTGCATTGTGTAAATTGCACGACCTTGTGTCATGGATCTTAGCGTAGTTGCATAACCAAACATTTGTGCTAACGGAACCATTGCTTTAATAACCTGTGCATCTTTTCTTGAAGTGAATCCTTCAATCTTTCCTCTTCTGGAATTAAGATCACCCATAACATCACCTAAGTATTCTTCTGGAGTAATAACTTCAACACTCATCATCGGTTCAAGTAAAATAGGATTAGCTTTTAGTGCACCTTGCTTAAATGCCATAGAAGCAGCAACTTTAAATGAAATTTCATCTGAATCAACATCATGATAAGAACCATCATATAATCTTGCTTTTACATCTACGACTGGGTAACCCGCCAACACACCATTTCTCATAGAATCTTGCAGGCCATGCATAACAGGATTTATATATTCTTTCGGAACAACTCCGCCGACAATGTCATTTTCAAATTCAAAACCTTTTCCAGGTTCATTCGGTGAAAGTTCAATCCAGACATGTCCATATTTTCCACGTCCGCCGGATTGTTTAACAAATTTACCTTCTGCCTGAACTGTTTTAGAAATTGTTTCTCTATAAGCAACCTGAGGTTTACCAACATTAGCTTCAACTTTAAATTCGCGTTTCATTCTATCAACAAGAATTTCAAGATGTAGTTCGCCCATTCCGCTAATTAGTGTTTGACCTGTTTCATCATCAACTTTAACTTTAAATGTCGGATCCTCATCAGAAAGTTTTGCTAAAGATTCAGAAAGTTTATCCTGATCCGCTTTCGTTTTAGGTTCGATTGCAATTTGAATCACGGGTTCCGGGAATACCATTTTTTCGAGAACAATAGCATCTTCTTCGGAACAAAGAGTATCACCGGTTCTAGTATGTTTCAAACCAACAATTGCAGCAATATCGCCACATCTAATTTCTTCTAAATCTTCTCTTGTGTTAGCATGCATCTCAAGAACACGACCAACTCTTTCTTTTTTATCAGAAACAGAATTAAAAATATAAGATCCGGCTTTTAATTCACCAGTGTAAACTCTAATAAATGTTAACTTGCCGACATAAGGATCTGTCATAATTTTAAATGCTAAAGCCGCAAATTTTTCATTAGGAGATATTTTTCTTTCTACGTGATCATTCTTAAAAATATGATGAGCGGAAAGCGCTCCGGAATCCAAAGGGGATGGTAGAAAATCAACAACAGCATCCAGTAATTGCTGCACACCTTTATTCTTAAATGATGATCCGCATAATACAGGAATAATTTTCCCTTGAATTGTAGCTACGCGTAACACATTTTTAATTTCTGCTTCAGTGATTTCTTTACCTTCAAGATATTTTTCTAATAATGTATCATCAACATCAGATACAGCTTCAAGCATTTCAGTTCTATATTTTTGAGATAATGCCAATAAATCAGTGGGTATATCTACAACTTCGTATTCGGCACCAAGGGATTCTTCAATAAACATAATTGCTTTCATTTTCATCAAATCAATAATGCCTCTAAAAAGATCACCTTCTCCAACAGGAAGATTAATCGGCACAGCAGGAGCTCCTAATTTTTCTTTCATCATTTGAACCGCATGAAAAAAATCAGCTCCAATTCTATCCATCTTATTTACAAAAGAAATTCTTGGTACATTATATTTATCGGCCTGTCTCCAAACAGTTTCAGACTGCGGCTCAACTCCGCCAACCGCACAAAATAGTGCTATAGCGCCATCAAGAACTCGAAGTGATCTCTCAACTTCAACAGTGAAATCAACATGCCCTGGTGTATCAATAATATTTATTTGATGATCTCTCCAAAAAGTTGTAGTTGCAGCACTGGTAATAGTAATTCCTCTTTCCTTTTCCTGTTCCATCCAATCCATCGTTGCTGCACCATCATGAACCTCGCCCATTCTATGTAATTTTCCTGTATAATATAGAATGCGTTCAGTTGTGGTGGTCTTACCAGCATCAATATGAGCCATGATACCAATATTTCTTACTCTATTTATTTCGACGCGCTTTGACATCTATCTTAATAATTCCTTTCTACTACCATTTAAAATGTGCAAAAGCTTTATTCGCTTCTGCCATACGATGCGTATCATCTTTTTTCTTAACTGCGGAACCTTCGCCATTAGCAGCTGCCATTAATTCAGATGCAACCTTTAACGCCATAGATTTATCTTTACGATCTCTAGCATATGTTTTGATCCAACGAAATGCTAACGCAGTTCTTCTTTCAGGTCTAACTTCCATAGGAACCTGATATGTCGCTCCACCAACTCTTCGACTTCTAACTTCAACCAATGGTTGAACATTCTGTACTGCTTTCTTAAATACATCTAATGCAGGTTTCTTTGTTTTTTGTTCAATCAAACCAAAGCTATCGTAAACAATAGTTCTTGCCGTGGATTTTTTACCATCCCACATCAGATAATTAATGAATTTCGAAACTAGTATATCGTTATACTTTGGATCTGGTTTTAAATACTTCTTCTCTGATCTTTTTTTTCTCATAGTAATTATTTTGCTTTAGGTTTTTTAGTACCGTATTTAGATCTGCCTTTTTTTCTATCTTCAACACCGCTTGTGTCTAATGTACCTCTAATAATATGGTAACGTACGCCCGGTAAATCTTTAACTCTACCACCTCTAATCAAAACAATAGAATGTTCTTGCAAATTGTGACCTTCACCAGGAATATATGCCGTAACTTCAATTCCATTTGTTAACCTTACTCTTGCAACTTTTCTTAAAGCTGAATTTGGTTTTTTAGGAGTTGTAGTATATACTCTTGTACAAACACCTCTTTTTTGCGGACACGCATCTAATGCGGGAGCCTTATTTTTTGAGGTTACAACCACTCTTCCTTTTCTAACCAACTGGTTTATCGTTGGCACGCAAACTCCTCCAAAATTATACTTTTTGATAAAAATTCAGACTTTGAATTTATTGATATTAGCTTGAATTGTCAAGCAAGCCTGTTCTAATTTTTCAACTATTATACACTAAACTGATTCTTTCTCCGCATCTATCTCTTCTTTAACAACAGTTGATTCAGCTTCATCACCAGTTAAAATTATGTTACGGTATTTCTTCAATCCGCTTCCAGCCGGAATAAGATGACCCATAACAACGTTTTCTTTCAAACCAATTAAATTATCAACTTTGGCTTCAGTTGCTGCATTTGTTAATACTTTTGTTGTCTCCTGGAATGATGCTGCCGAAATAAAACTCTCGGTAGAAAGAGCAGCATGAGTAATGCCCAATAAAATATTATCGAATGTTGCAGGTTCGGCATCGCGGGTATTAATTAATTTTTTACTTTTTCTTGTTAAATCAGAATTAACTTCTCGTAATTTTGGTTTTGCAATAAGTTGAGCAACCTTAAATTTTGATTGTCCAGGATCTTCTATATAAACCATCTGTTTAACTTTTTCATTTTCTTCGATGAATTTATTTCTATCAACTAAATCTTCTTCAATAAAAATAGAATCCCCTGCAGAAATTACTTGAAGTTTTTGTAACATTTGTCGAACTATAACTTCTATATGTTTATCATTAATCTTAACACCCTGTAAACGGTAAACATCTTGGATTTCATTTACTAAATATTCCTGTACTGCATTTGTTCCTTTTATTTTCAAAATATCATGCGGATCAATCGGACCGTCTGTAATTTTTTCACCAGCAGGAATTTCATCTCCCTCTTGGACTAGAATATGTTTACCATAAGACACATTATAAATTTTCTGAATAGATCCGTCAAGTGATTCAATAATAATTTCTCGTGAACCTTTCTTACGAGCACCAAATTTAACTTTACCTTCAATTTCAGAAACAACTGCAGGATCATGTGGACTCCTTGCTTCAAAAAGTTCAGTTACCCGAGGTAAACCACCGGTAATATCACGTGATTTAGTTGATGATTTCGAAATCTTAGCGAGGATTGTTCCTGCTTGAATCTCTTCACCTTCTTCAACCGATAGATACGCACGTGTTGGAATATTAAATACTTTTTCATTTCCCTTATTATCTTTGATAAGAATACTCGGTGTTAAGGTTTTATCTTTTGATTCGATTACAACTTTTTGAACGTGACCGGTTTGTTCATCAGCAACTTGCTGAATTGTAATATTGTCCAGTAAATCGATAAATGAAACTTTACCTGCATTATCTGCTACGATTACTGAGTTGTAAGGATCGTGATTGTATAATGGTTGACCTTTTTTAATTTCCTGTCCTTCGGAAACTAATAATTCTGCACCATAAGGAATCTCAAATTTCTTTATCTGTCTGTTATCTTCATCGTAAAGTCCTATTGCTCCTCTGCGGCCAATAACCACTTTTACTTTTCCAAAAAAATCAGTTTTTTCAACAAACATGATTCTATCAAACTTAACAGTACCATTAACATTTGCTTCAACTTGAGATTGAGATGCAATACGTGATGAAGTTCCACCTAAGTGGAACGTACGCAATGTTAACTGTGTACCAGGTTCACCTATTGACTGAGCTGCTATAATTCCTACTGCCTCACCGTTTTCTACAAGTTGACCAGTAGTTAAATTTCGTCCATAACATTTTGCACAAACACCACGTTTAGCTTCGCAAGTCAGAACTGTTCTAATATAAACTTGATCAATATTTGCTTCATCAATTTTTTCGGCAATATCTTCAGTAATCACTTCACCTGCTTCGATTAACAAATCATCCGTACGGGGATCATAAATATCTTCTTGAGCTACGCGGCCAATAATTCTTTCTGCTAATGGTTCTCTCTCAAGTTCAATATCTTTAAGCGCAGAAATATAAACACCTCTAATAGTACCGCAATCTAATTCAGTGATAATAACATCTTGAGCAACGTCGCATAAACGACGCGTTAAATAACCCGCATCTGCAGTTTTCAATGCAGTATCTGCAAGACCTTTACGGGCACCGTGAGTAGAAATAAAATATTCAAGTACTGATAATCCCTCTTTGAAATTCGCAACGATAGGATTTTCAATAATTTCTCCTGATTGACCTGTTAAACTCTTTTGCGGCTTCATCATTAAACCACGCATACCTGCGAGCTGGCGAACTTGATCTTGTGAACCTCTTGCACCTGAATCAACCATCATATGCAATGAATTGAATCCACCTTGATCAGTTTTAATTCTATCCATTAATGATTTAGCAACGTTATTTGTTGTATGAGTCCAAACGTCAACTATCTTATTATATCGTTCAGCATCAGTAATCAAACCTTGTTCATGTTCACTTAAAATACCGGAAACTTTTTTGTTTGAATCATCAATCAATTTTACTTTTTCATCAGGAACAATCATATCGCTGAAGCTGATAGAAATTCCTGCTGCAGTTGCATAACGGTAACCAAGCTCTTTAAGATCATCCAAGAATTTTGCCGTAGCTTCGTTACCTACCTTAATAAACATTTTATAAATAAATCCTGAGAAACTTTTCTTAACAAGTAATTCGTTAACGTAACCCATTTCTTTAGGAACGATCTCATTAAAAATTACACGACCAACTGTAGTTTCTAAAAATTCTTTATCAATTTTAACTTTTACCTTTGCGTGAAGATCAACTACCTTAGAATTATATGCTATCTGAACTTCTTCAATACTGCCAAATATCTTACCTTCGCCTTTGGCACCGGTGCGAACTTTTGTTAAGTAATAAAGTCCTAATACAATGTCTTGAGAAGGTAGAACAATTGGTAAACCATTTTGTGGAGATAAAATATTATGACTGCTTAACATTAAAATAGATGCTTCGAGTTGTGCTTCATAAGACAATGGAACGTGAACTGCCATTTGATCACCATCGAAATCTGCATTGAATGCAGTACAAACTAACGGATGAAGTTGAATAGCTTTTCCATCAACTAAAATCGGTTGAAAAGCCTGAATACCAAGACGGTGTAATGTAGGAGCGCGGTTCAACATAACCGGATGTCCGTCAATCAATTTTTCAAGAATATCCCAAATGGTTGCATCTTTTCTATCAACAGCTTTACGTGCACTCTTTACAGTTTTAAAATGTCCGCGTTCAATAAGTTTACGGATAATAAATGGCTTGAAAAGTTCAACTGCCATATCTTTCGGTAAACCGCACTGATGTAATTTTAATTCTGGGCCAACAACAATAACAGAACGGCCTGAATAATCAACTCGTTTACCAAGTAGGTTCTGACGGAAACGACCTTGTTTACCTTTCAACATATCACTGAGAGATTTCAACGGTCTATTACCATCGCTGCGAACTGCACTTGCTCTGCGCGAATTATCAAACAACGCATCAACTGCTTCTTGAAGCATTCTCTTTTCGTTTCTAAGAATTACTTCAGGAGCTTTAATATCAATTAATCTTTTTAAACGATTGTTACGAATAATTACTCTTCTATAAAGATCATTTAAATCTGATGTTGCAAATCTTCCGCCTTCAAGTGGAACAAGCGGACGAAGTTCAGGCGGAATTACAGGTATAACGTTTAATACCATCCATTCGGGTTGGTTCGGAACTTTTCCTTCATATTCACGAAATGCTTCAAGCACTCTTAATCTCTTTAAAAGATCAGCGCGTTTTTGTTGAGATGTGTCGGGACCAAGTTGAGATTTCAAATCAGCAAAAGTAACTTCAATATCAATCTTCTTTAATAATTCTTTGATTGCATCTCCACCGATACGAGCAACAAATTTTTTCGGATCTTCATCTTCGAGTGAATCATTATCATGCGGAAGAGAACCTAAAATTTCATAATACTGATCTTCAGAAATAAGATCTTTCTTATTCAATCCGGTTGGTCCAGGATTAATAACTACATACGATTCATAGTAAATAACTTTTTCAAGTTCTTTTGTGGTCATTCCAATTATATTACCAATCTTTGATGGCAGCGCTTTGAAGAACCAAATATGAACAACCGGAACTGCAAGTTGAATGTGTCCCATTCTTTCACGACGAACGCTCTTTAAAGTAACTTCAACACCGCAGCGGTCGCACACAATTCCTTTATAACGTATTCCTTTATACTTTCCGCATGCACATTCCCAATCTTTAACGGGACCAAAAATTTTCTCGCAGAATAAACCATCTTTTTCAGGACGAAATGAACGATAGTTTATTGTTTCAGGTTTGGTTACTTCCCCGTGAGATCTTGATAAGATATCATCAGGGCTTGCCAAACTGATCGTCATTTTTTCGATCTGTCTAATTTTATTTTCTAGCGGTTTAAATCGCATTTTCTACTCCTTTAGTCAAACTCTTGGTTAATTCCGATTAAGTAAATCTTAACCGGAATAGCTTAGTTAATTTTTATATCAAGACCGAGACCTTGAAGCTCTTTAATCAATACATTAAATGCTTCGGGAATATTTGGTTCAGGTAAATTTTCACCTTTAACAATTGCCTCGTAAGTTTTTGCTCTTCCTGTTACATCATCGCTCTTCACTGTTAAGATTTCCTGAAGAACATGTGCAGCACCATAACCTTCGAGAGCCCAAACTTCCATTTCTCCAAATCTCTGACCGCCAAATTGAGCTTTACCGCCTAGAGGTTGTTGAGTAATAAGCGAGTAAGGACCAATGGAGCGAGCATGAATCTTGTCATCAACCATATGGCCAAGTTTCATCATATATATATAACCGGTTGTAACTTTCTGATGGAATTTTTCTCCACTTCTTCCATCATATAACCAGGTTTTACTACCTTCACTTAATTCAGCACTATTCAACCATTCTTCAACATCGCCTACTTTTGCACCGTCGAAAATTGGTGTTTCGAACTTAACGCCAAGTTTATTTCCAACCCATCCAAGAGCTGTTTCATATAATTGACCTAAGTTCATTCTTGAAGGTACGCCAAGCGGATTTAGAACTATATCAACCGGAGTTCCGTCTTCATGGTGTGGCATATCTTCAACAGGAACAACTTTTGCAACAACGCCTTTGTTACCGTGGCGGCCTGCCATTTTATCACCGACAGAAACTTTTCTTTTCTTCGCTACATAAACTTTTGCGAGTTGAGTAATTCCAGGAGGTAATTCATCACCGCTTTGTATTTTCAATTTTTCACGCTTGTAATCTTCTTCAATCTCTGCAAGAAGTGTAAAATAGTTTGAATATAAATGCTTGATTAATTCGTTTGTGTTCTTTCTTTCAAACCAATCCTTTGTATAATCCAATTTTGAAATGTCATCTATGTCTGTAAATGTTTCATCTTTTATGGAAGTACCGCTTCTTAACACAACACTGCCGTCCAAATCACGAATACCTGAAGTTGTTTTTCCATGAGTAATTCTCGTTAATTTATTAACCAGTTTGTTGTAATGATTTTCTTTTGTTTTCTTATACTCAGTTTCAAGGTTATCCATCAATTTCTTTTCAACTTTCTTGGAATCGGCATCTTTTCTTTTGCGGCTGAATAATCTCGTTTTAATTACAACACCTTTTAATCCAGGAGGAGCCTTTAAAGATGCATCTTTCACATCGCCAGCTTTATCACCAAAGATAGCTTTCAATAATTTTTCTTCCGGAGTAGGATCTGTTTCACCTTTTGGTGTGATCTTACCAATCAGAATATCACCTTCTTTAACTTCAGCACCTTCTCTAACTATACCATGCTCATCCAAATCCTTTGTAGCTTCTTCACTAACGTTAGGAATATCTCTAGTTAATTCTTCTTCTCCGCGTTTTGTTTCGCGAACTTGAAGTTCAAATTCTTCAATATGAATAGAAGTAAATACATCATCGGCAACTAATCGTTCACTTAGAACAATTGCATCTTCAAAATTATATCCGCGCCAAGGCATAAATGCCACCGAAACGTTTCTTCCAAGAGCAAGTTCACCTTTATCAATCGCAGGACCATCAGCTAAAACTTCACCTTTCTTTACACGCTGCCCGGTAAATACAATTGGTTTTTGATTAAAACATGTTTCCTGGTTTGTGCCGTTAAATTTTGTAAGTATATGCTCAACTCTTCTCTCGTCATCAAAACTAACTAATGTTTCAGGAGCGCTTTCATCAACATCATACTTAACAATAATTCTTTTTGAATCTGCATACTCGACGACACCGCTATCTTCAGCAATAATAATAGAACGAGAATCACGAGCAATTTTTTGTTCCATACCGGTTCCCACTATCGGAGCTTGAGGAACAAGAAGCGGAACTGCTTGACGTTGCATGTTGGATCCCATTAACGCCCTGTTTGCATCATCATGTTCAAGGAATGGAATTAATGCAGCTGCCGCAGAAACTATTTGAGCAGGGGCTACATCCATATAATGAACTTCATCTGGAACCACAACAGGAAAATCTCCTCTTTCTCTACATTTAACCCTATCATTCACATAATAACCTTGTTCATCTAAAGGTGCATTAGATTGAGCAATAATAAATTCATCTTCTTGATCTGCACTTAAGAAATCTATGCTGTTTGAAACTTTTCCCTCTTTAACTTTTCTATATGGTGTTTCTAAAAATCCGTAGTGATTAACACGCGCAAAAATTGTGAGTGAAGAAATAAGACCGATGTTCGGACCTTCAGGCGTTTCGATCGGACATAAACGGCCATAATGAGAATGGTGAACGTCACGTACCTCGAAGCCTGCACGCTCACGTGTTAAACCGCCAGGTCCCAACGCAGAAATTCTTCTCTTGTGTGTTAGCTCTGAAAGCGGATTAGTTTGATCCATGAATTGTGAAAGTTGGTTTGTACCGAAGAATGCATTTATAACACTGCTTATTGTTCTAGCATTCACCAAATCTTGCGGCTGCATATTTTCATTATCGCGCATGTTCATTCTTTCTTTTATAGTGCGCGCCATTCTTGCCAGACCGACATTATATTGCTGCATTAACTGTTCGCCAACAGTCCTTACTCTTCTATTACCTAAATGGTCTATGTCATCAACATTAACATTACCGTTTTTCAGTTTAATGATATTATTCATGATTGCTATAATATCTTCAACCGTTAATACTTTGATGTTATCCGGAACATTTAAATTCAGTCGGTCATTCATTCTAAACCGGCCGACTTCGCCTAAATCATATCTTTTCTCATTAAAAAATAATTTATCTATTAATCCAACTGCTGTGTCAACATCCGGAGCTTCACCCGAACGCAGTTGTCTGTAAATTGCATACAGGGCTTCTTCTTTATTTGTTGAGGTGTCTTTTTTAAGTGTGTTTATTATTAAGTCCTGTTCAAAAGTAGTTTCAATACTTAACAATTGAACTTTAGATACACCCGAACCTTTTATACTTTCAATAATTTCTTCAGTTAATTCAGCATCTTTCGATGCATAAATTTCTCCGGTTGCGGTATCAATTACATCGTTGGCTACAATTCTTCCAATGTGTTTATCAATACTTAAATGTTTAACCGTAATTTCTTCAATAAGATTGAACAGATTTAAAATTTGCTCATCTGTTTCATACCCAAGAGCTCGTAATAATGTTGTTGAAGGGAATTTTTTTCTGCGATCTATATAAACATAAAGTATATTATTTATGTCAGTTGCAAATTCAACCCAAGACCCTCTGAACGGGATAATTCTTGCCGAGTAAATCGGTGTTCCGTTTGGATGTAAAGTTTGAGCAAATGCAACGCCGGGTGAACGATGTAACTGGCTTACAATTACTCTTTCAGCACCGTTAATTATAAATGTACCGCGGCCTGTCATGTAAGGAAGATTACCTAGATAAACTTCCTGTTCAACTGAATTTACATACTCACCTGTTTCATCATCCTTAGTAGATAGACGAAGTTTTGCTTTTAAAGGTGCAGAGTATGTTAATCCTCTCTCTTCACATTCTGCCATCGAAAAGCGGGGCTTTTCAATGTAATACTCAATAAAATCTAATCTGTAAAATTCTTTATTGTCGAAGATTGGGTAGTTGGTATTAAATACCGCTTGTAAACCTTTGTTCTCTCTTTGCGCAGGTAAAACTTTTAATTGGATAAATTCTTCAAACGAATCTAACTGAATATTCAGAAGATCCGGAACTTTAACCGACTGAGAAATTTGAGCAAAGGTAATTCTTCCAGTGCTTTTGTTAATTTTTTGTTTTTCCAACCCTAACCTCCAATGTGGTTTTTGTCAGTTTTTCTTTCATATAAAAATGAAAGAAAGTGGTAAGACGGATTTTACCATCTCACCACTTCAATTTATATCGAATGAAGGGAATTGAATCAGTTTATTTAACTTGAACAGTAGCGCCAGCTTCTTCGAGTTCTTTTTTGATTTTTTCAGCTTCGTCTTTTGAAACTGCTTCTTTAACAGGTTTTGGCGCACCATCTACTAAATCTTTAGCTTCTTTTAATCCGAGTCCAGTATGTGCACGAACAACCTTGATCACATTAATTTTTGTAGCACCGGCAGCTTGAAGAATAACATCAAATTCTGTTTTTTCTTCAGCAGGAGCTGCTGCTGCACCACCTGCAACTGGTCCGGCCATCATCATTGGAGCTGCTGCTGATACTCCAAATTCTTCTTCTAATGCTTTCTTTAATTCTGAAGCTTCAACAAGTGTAAGCGCCTTAATTTTTTCTACAATTTCAACAATTTTCTCTGACATTTTACAACTCCTATTACTTTAATTAATTATTCAAATTTATGATTGATTATGCAGCTTTCTTTTTCCCAACCTCATCAATAACGCTAACGAGATCCCTGATAACTGCATTGATTGAACCGACAATTCCACTTGCTGGAGCCGCAATACTACCAACAATACCCGACATGATTTCTTCTTTTGTAGGCATTGAAGCAATGGTATCCAATTGATCTGCGTCGTAAAATGCTGATTCAATATAGCATCCTTTAAAAGTAAATTTTTTCGATTCATCAAAATATTTTTTAATGATTTTTGCGGGTGCAACAAAATTTTCACCGGCAAAAGCAACACCTATCATACCAACAAGTTGAGAATTGAATTTTTCAAATCCACCAACCTGTGCCAAAGCTTTTTTGAACAGAGTATTTTTTAGAACTTTATAATTAATTCCATCTTTTCTAAAATTCGAACGCAGCTTATTAATGTCGGCAACGTTAACGCCACGGTAATCAACAAGAAACATCGCAGAGGAATTTTTCACTAGTTCTTTTATCTGTTCAATTCGTACCGCTTTTTCTTCTTTTTTCATCGTACTCCCGATAAATTATAACTGCACACTTAATAATGTAGAAGCATTTATGAGTGCGTAAACTTTTATTTAATCGTGCTTGGTAGCAATGGTTGTTTCATCTTTAGTAATTCTTAATCCGGGACCCATTGTGGTTGAGAGATATAAACTTTTTACATAATTCCCTTTTGCTGATGAAGGTCTCATCTTTATTATAGTATGAAGAAAAGCTCTGGTATTTTCAGTGAGTTGTTCAACACTAAAATTCATTTTGCCTAGGGAAGTATGAATTATCCCAGCTTTTTCAACTCTGAATTCTATTTTTCCTGCTTTAACTTCCTTAACAGCTTTTGCTACATCGGAAGTAACGGTTCCGCTTTTCGGATTAGGCATTAAACCTTTTGGACCAAGAACACGGCCAAGTTTACCAAGCTCTCCCATTGAATCCGGTGTTGCTACAATAACATCAACTTCAGCCCAACCGCCTTTAATTTTTTCAAGATATTCTTCAAACCCAGCATATTCAGCACCGGCTTTTAAAGCTTCTTCTGCCTGAGCGCCTTTAGCAATTACAAGAACAGTTACTTTTTTTCCAGTACCATGTGGCAGTGAAACAGTTCCTCTAACCATTTGATCTGCATGCCGTGGGTCAACACCAAGCCTAATAGCACAATCAAGTGATTCAGTAAATTTAACTTTTGAATTATCTTTTAAAAGTTTAATAGCTTCTTCAACTGTGTAATCTTTAGCTTTATCAATATTCTTATTGACTGCTTTTATTCTTTTGGAAACTTTCATTTTAATTCCGCTATAAAATTATTATTGAAATTTAATCTTCGACAGTAAAACCCATACTTCGTGCAGTGCCAGAG
This sequence comes from Melioribacter sp., assembly GCA_012026935.1. Classification (GTDB taxonomy): domain Bacteria; phylum Bacteroidota; class Ignavibacteria; order Ignavibacteriales; family Melioribacteraceae; genus Fen-1258. The sequence goes on from VEPI01000036.1 coordinate 41,689, forward strand.
ACCATGCTCATTGCATGATCAACATCATGAGCATTAAGGTCGGGCATTTTCATCTGTGCAATTTCACGGACTTGAGCTTTAGTTACTTTAGCAACTTTTGTTTTATTTGGTTCAGCTGAACCTTTTTCAACTTTTGCAGCTTTCTTTAATAAGATAGCAGCTGGGGGTGTTTTTGTAATAAACGTAAAAGATTTATCAGAGAAAACCGTTATTACAACAGGAATAATTAATCCTTGCTTATCGGAAGTTCTTGCATTGAATTGCTTACAAAACTCCATAATATTGACACCTTTTTGACCTAAAGCAGGACCAACAGGAGGTGAAGGATTTGCTGCACCAGCAGGTATTTGTAATTTAATATAACCATCAATTTTTTTTGCCATTGTTTAACCTATATCAATTTATTTTTCAAATTCAGCTTGAGCAAAATCAATCTCGACCGGAGTTTTTCTTCCAAAAATCGAAACCATGACTTTTATTTTTAATTTTTCTTCATTTACTTCCTGAATAAAACCGGAAAAATTATTGAACGGCCCATCAATAATTTTTACAAAGTCGCCTGTTCTAAAAACTGTTTCGGTTCTTTCTGTTTCATTGTCCTGAGATAATCTGCCAACAATTCTTTTTACTTCTTCAGGTTGAAGTGGTACAGGATGATTTACTGATCCGAGAAAGCCCATAACAGATGGTGTGTTGATAATAAAATCTTTTGCTTTAATATCAAGATCAGCACAAACTAATATATAACCTGGAAAAAAATTTTTCTTTTTAGTTTTTTTCTTACCGTCTTTTACTTCAAAGACTTTTTCAGTTGGAACAAGTACATCAAAGATTCTCGAACGAAGTTCTTCATTCTCTTTTAATTCAGCATCTATCAATGTTTTAACTTTATTCTCATGACCGGAAAAGGTTCTGACAACATACCATCTTGCTTTTTCGTTTTCCAAGATTAAAAAATTCCTTGTAATATTTTATTAACAGCCATATCTACTATATAAGTGAAAGCTGCAAGTACTAAACAAACTATGATCACAACTGAAGTTGATTCTTTCAGTTCTTCACGAGTCGGCCAAGTAACCTTTTTCATTTCTTTTACAACATCATTAACAAAGTTGACTATTTTTTCTTTCATGAAATTTTTCTTCTTTATTGGTTGCACGTCAGGAGGGACTCGAACCCCCAACCTGCGGTTTTGGAGACCGCTGCTCTACCAATTGAGCCACTGACGTATTATTTAGTTTCCTTAAAAACTACATGTTTACGAACTACTGGATCATATTTCTTAAACTCAACCCGATTCGGATGTTCCCTTTTATTTTTTTTAGTTGAATAACGGTATCCTGTATTAGAAGTACTTTCTAAAACAATAATTTGTCTAACATTTTTTGATTTTGCCATTTTACCTTTCCTTAATAAAAACTATTTTCCGAAGCATTCTTCGGTTTTGAGCTGATGACCGGGATTGAACCGGTGACCTCTTCCTTACCAAGGAAGTGCTCTACCAACTGAGCTACATCAGCAGTTAGAGCGGGAGACGGGACTCGAACCCGCGACCAACAGCTTGGAAGGCTGTGACTCTAGCCAACTGAGTTACTCCCGCATAAAACACAACATAAAGAACTCGTGGGCGGCGAGGGATTCGAACCCCCAAAGGCGTATGCCAACGGATTTACAGTCCGCCCCGGCTCTCCAACTCCGGCGTCCGCCCAGACGTATTTCACCCGTTTCTGTAAAAACCGAGCTTCAAATATAGAATGACTTGTATAAAAAAGCAATTAATGTTATGAATAATTCTCTGATTATGAAGGATCAGTGACCCCATAACTCACGATCTAAACTTCTATACTGAATTGCTTCTGAAATATATTGTGGTAGGATATCTTTGGATTTTTCAAGGTCTGCTATTGTTCGACTAACTTTAATAATTCTATCATAAGCACGTGCTGATAAACCAAGTTTTGTCATAGCCATTTTTAAAAGTTCTTCGCTCTTAGAATCCAGTCTACAAAATTTACGCAATTCTTTGGATGACATATCGGCATTCTTAAAGATGTTTTTCAATCCAATAAATCTTTCATGCTGTACTTCTCTGGCAACCATTACCCTCTTTCTAATATCTATTGATTTTTCACCCACAGCACTTGAAGAAAGATCTTTGAACTTTACTGCGGGGACTTCAATATGAATATCAATACGATCTAAAAGTGGGCCCGAAATCTTTGCCATGTATTTTTGAATCTGCATCGTATTACATGTGCAGTCTTTTGTTGGATCAGTAAAGAAACCACATGGGCATGGATTCATTGCAGCAGCAAGCATAAAGTTTGCAGGAAATTCTAAAGACATTTTTGAACGACTGACTGTTACTTTGTAATCTTCTAATGGTTGCCGTAAAACTTCTAATACATTTTTTTTGAATTCAGGAAGTTCATCTAAAAATAAAACACCATGATGCGCATACGAGACTTCGCCCGGGCGCGGAATTGTTCCTCCTCCAATAAGTGCTGCATCAGAGACCGTGTGGTGAGGACTTCTGAATGGCCGTTCAGTAATAAGCGCTTTATCTTTAGCTAATATTCCAGCTACGGAATGAATCTTTGTGGTTTCAAGAGCTTCTTCAAAATTAAGCGGTGGAAGAATTGAAGGAAATCTTTTTGCCAGCATGGTCTTACCCGAGCCCGGAGGACCAATCATTAAAATGTTATGTCCCCCTGCAGCAGCTATCTCCAATGCGCGTTTAACATTTTCTTGCCCTTTCACATCAGAAAAATCGAGTGCGTAAGTGTTGACCTGTGCAAACACATCTTCTTTGTTTGTATGAACGGGAATAAATTTTTCTTCTTCGTTTAGAAATTGAATTACTTCAATAAGATTATGAAGTCCAAAAACTTCAATGCCATCAACAATCGAAGCTTCCTTTACCGAATCTAACGGTAATATTATTTTTTTTATTTTTCTTTTTCTTGCTTCAACAGTTATTGGAAGTGCACCTTTTATTTTTCGTAATGTACCGTCTAAAGAAAGTTCTCCCAATAAAATGGTTTCACTTAATAAATCTTGTTTTACAATTTCATTTGAAGAAAGGAGTCCAATTGCAACTGCAAGATCAAATGCGCTTCCTTCTTTCTTGATGTCTGCAGGTGCAAGATTAATTGTATGTTTTCTGTGAGGTAATTCTATTTTTGAATTTTTGATTGCTGCTATAACCCGTTCACGGCTTTCTTTAACAGCATTATCCGGTAAACCTACAATAGTGATGGATGGAATTTGTTTTTCGGAATGAGTTTCTACTTCTACTAAGTAAGCATCTATGCCGAAAGTTGCCCCGGAAAAAACTTTGGAAAACATTTATAACCCCCGGATTTATGATCTCAATCTTCAGAAAATACAACTAATAAATGTATTTAATAGAAAACTAAAAAATTTTATTTGAACTTTCTTAAAAATTCCAATCTATCTTTCAAATTTTCGACAGGTATTAAAAGTTTGTCTTTGCCAAAAATTGCATCATTTCTGTTTTTAAAAACCAATTCATATTCTTTGCTCATAACAATTGCTTCCTCGGGACAAACTTCTTCGCAGAAACCGCAGAAGATACAACGCAGCATATTGATCTCAAATTTTACCGGATATCTTTCTTTTTCCAATTCGGTTTCAGAAGCTTGAACTTCAATCGCAAGAGCAGGGCAAACCCGTGAACACAAACCGCATGCAACACAACGTTCAACCCCATTATTCTCTTGAACGAGAACGGGGCGTCCTCTATATGAAGCGGGTGGTTCAAATTTTACTTCAGGATATTGCAGCGTTACATTTGGTCGGAACATATTTTTAAGAGTTAATGCCATTCCTTTTGCAATTTCCGGAATGTATAATTTCCCAAAAATGTTTAAATCTTTTTCTCTTTTTTGTCCAGACATCTTTTTCCTTTAAAACTTTTTATAGATTAAATAGCATTATCAATACGGCCACCCAAATTAAATTTGCAAGTGCTAACGGAAACATAACCTTCCAGCCAAGACTCATTAATTGATCATACCTAAACCGTGGTATTGACCACCGTACCCAAATAAAGAAAAACAATAACGCACCCATCTTAACTAAAAATGCTGCAACTTGAATTAACGTTGTTAATGTTGTACTCAATCCAAGTTTATCAATATAAGGAACTTGCCAGCCGCCAAGATATAAAGTAGTAATCATACCGCACGCAATTATCATATTTGCATACTCTGCTAAAAAAAATCCGGCAAATTTAAATGAACTGTATTCGGTATGATATCCTCCGACTAATTCAGGTTCTGCTTCTGGTAGATCGAAAGGTAATCTATTTGTTTCTGCAAATGCAGAGACTACAAATGTTATAAATCCTATTGGTTGAATAACTGCGTTCCACATCCAACCGTATTGTGATGCAACAATTTTCATCGGGCTTAAGGATTGCGACATTAATAAAACCCCGGCAATTGAAAATCCCATTGATACTTCATATGAAATCATTTGAGCAGAAGAACGAATTCCGCCAAGCAAAGAATATTTACTTCCTGAGGACCAGCCGGCAAATGTAATTCCATAAACACCCAGAGATGTTAAAGCGAAAACATATAGCACACCGATATTTACATCAGCAACTACTAAATTAATTTTATATCCGAAAATATCTATTGGCGGTCCAATCGGAATAACAGCATAAGTCGCGAACGAAACAAAAAGTGCAATGAACGGTGCAAGTGTGTGCAGCGGTTTGTTGGCAGCATCCGGAACAATATCTTCTTTAAGAAGAAGTTTAAATACATCTGCAAAAGGTTGAAGCAATCCTAACCAGCCTACCCTGTTTGGTCCAACTCTATTTTGAACCCATGCACTGATCTTTCGTTCAAAGTAAACCATGTATGCAACTGATAACAGTAATAGTACTACAATGATCAAAATCTTGATCAGCGAAATAATTATAATTTCCCAAATGTTCATTAAACCAAACTCCGTTTATGCATTTGCTGTTTGTTTGATTTTTAATTGTGCGCCGTGTTTTCCAACTACATCGTAATCCAATCCTTTGAAAGCAGAATTTGAATTTGACATTTCAGCAAAAACTTCTTCAGCCATATTAAATTTCATTTTAAAACCAAGAAGTTGAGACAGAGCTACAAAAATTTTCCAGCTTGGCTTAGAATCAAATTTATGTCCTTGCATCCAACGGTCGAATCCCGTTCCAAATTTATCCCAGCGGCTCATTTCCATTCCGTCTAATGCACGATCCATTTCTTCAGTTGCAACAGCGGGACGAATTCTCTGAACTCTTCCCTGAAAGTTTACAAATGTACCATTCTTTTCCGCAAACGTTGATGCCGGAAAAACTATATCAGCCAACGCTGTTGTTTTATTTTCATTTGACGCATGTACAATTAATAGATCAAGATTTCCGATTGCCGATTGCCATTCCTTATCTAATGAAATTACATCTTCTTCCATTACATACAGTGCTTTTATTTTCCCTTCTTTAATTCCTTTTAAAATTGCTGAGAAATTCATTCCACTTGCAACTGGTCTGACTCCAACTAATTCTGCACCGAGTGAATTCGGAGTTTTATCTTCACGAATTAAAATATCATCTTGATCACCCGGAATAATATGATCAGCAAAATCAATATTTGTAACACCAAGCGATTTAGCAAATTTTGCTAACACATAATTGTCTTCGCAAGTTGCGTAAGCCGAACCTATGAATGCAATTTCACTGCTTTTATAATCTTTCAAACTTTTTGCGGTAACATTTAATGCCTCACCCCAAGAAACTTTTTGAAGTTGTCCTTCTCTGCGAATGTATGTTCCGTCAATTCGATCACCGGCGTTTACATTTTTAAATGTTTCAAGTCTTCCTCTATCACACATCCAATAACTGTTAACATCTTCGTTATGTCTTGGTGTTAATCTTAAGATCTCGTTATTTCGAACCCAAACTTCCGTATTGCATCCGCGCGAACAACCTACACAAATAGAATCTGTCTTAGACATTTCCCATACGCGGGATTTAAATCTAAAATCTTGATTTGTAAGCGCACCTACCGGACAAATATCAGTAGTATTTAAAGTGTAAGGATTATCAAACGATTCACCCGGAAAAGTAGTGATTGTTACTTTGTCTCCCCGCTGAACAAATGTAAGCTGATTCTTCTTTGCAATCTCATCTGAAAATCTAATACATCTTGAACATGAGATACATCGTTCACCATCAAATTTAATGTGAGGTCCGAGTTGAACACGTTTTTCTTTTCTAACTTTTATTTCTTCGAATCTACTTTCACCCTTTCCGTTGACGTACGCATATTCTTGAAGTTTACATTCACCGGCTTCATCACAGATCGGGCAATCAAGAGGATGATTGATAAGAATGAATTCCATTACTGCATTTCTTGCTTCAACTGTTTTCTGTGAATGTGTATGAACAACCATTCCTTCAGTTGCGTATGTTGAACACGAAATTGCAAGCTTCGGCATCTTTTCAATTTCTACTAAACAAACTCTGCAATTACCGGAAATTGATAAACTCGGATGCCAGCAAAAATGTGGAATTTCAATTCCGGCAAAACGAGCGGCCTCAATTATAGTTTGTCCCTGTTTAAATTCTATCTGTTTTCCGTCAACAGTTAATGTTGGCATATTACTTTCCTTATGCAACTTTATGAAGCAATGGGTTTTTCGAAGACAAAATTACTCTTGTTAGGGTACCATTTTCAAATATTTCGTTGGATAAATTCCGAATATCTTTTGACGTTACAGCCTGGATATGTTTAACTGTTTCTTCAACTGATTTAATTTTATTAAAGTAAATCATTGATTGGGCTATTCTTAACATTCTATTAGTAGTGCTTTCCAAACTCATCAGCATATTACCAATTAAATATTCTTTCGCTCTATCTAATTCTATAAGCCCGACTTTTTTCTTCTTGATATTTTCAATCTCTTCATAGATTAACTCTTGTGCTTTATTAACCGATTTATCATTAGTAGAAAGATAAATGCCGAATGTAGAGATATCGAAAAAAGAATTGAGGAATGAATTTATTTGATAAGCAATTCCGTTTTCTTCTCTTACTTTTTGAAAAAGACGCGAGCTGCTTCCTTCTCCTAAAATATGCGAGAGCACACTTACTTTAACACGGCTCTTTTCTTTGTGTCCGTATGTTGATCTTCCTAAAATATAGTGAACTTGCTGAGTCTCTTTAGAAACATGAAGATCGCTGGTTGTATTTATAATTAATCCCCGTTTATTATCATTTGCTGCTTTGAGATTTTTAGAAATATATTTCTTTGCAAACTTGATCAAATCTTTATGCTCAATATTTCCCGAAGCAACAATGTAGAAATGATCACGGGTATAATTTTCATTTACATATTTAAATAAATCCTTTTGTTTGAAGCTGCGCAGATTTTTTTCCGTTCCGATTATCGGCATACCCAAAGAATTGCCGTGAAAAATATTACTTTCAAATTTATCAAAGATCAATTCATCGGGAGAGTCTTCTATATCATATAGTTCATCAATAACTACAGCAGATTCTTTTTCTATTTCTTTGGGATCGAAAATTGAATTCTGAACCATGTCGGCAAGTACTTCAAAAGTTTTTTCAACGTGATCGGTTAATCCTCTACCGTAAAAACATGTATGTTCTTTTGATGTGAACGCATTTAAATAACCGCCGAGAGATTCTATATCTTCCGCAATTTTTTTCGCTGACCGCTTTTTAGTCCCTTTGAAAAACATGTGCTCAAGAAAATGACTTATGCCGCTGTTCTCTTCCGTTTCATCACGCGAGCCAACATTAAACCAAAATCCTAGAGAAAATGATTTAACATAATTTATTTTTTCTGAAATGACTTTTATTCCGTTAGACAGTTCGGTTACATTTATATTTTTCAATTAGGATATATATTATAGTTAAGAAAATGTGGAGCAAATATAGAGAAGGTTGGTTTGGTTATCAAATTACACTTTGGTCTTTTAATGATTCGTTAATTCATTTTTTCATATCTATTTCTTTTACTGGTTATTGACACTTTGCTTATTTTGTTTTTATCTTTGCGCCACAATGAAAACAATGATTAATACATATAACGCACTTGTCAGCAAAAATTGGCTCTGGTGGTGGCATAATTCAATAATGGAAAAATCAGTGTAACTACCTAAGCATATAATTTAAATTTGAAACCCTTCTTAGTAAACACTGAGAAGGGTTTTTTGTTTTTAAAGGATAATTTATGGAATACAATTTATTTACAAAGTATGCTGCTGAATACAATATTGTCCCGGTTTATAAAATCATTTCAGCGGATTTACTTACACCTGTAGCTGCTTACTTAAATATCCGCGAGGGTAATTCTACTTCCTTTCTTCTTGAATCTGTTGAAGGAATAGGAAGATTAGCGCGCTATTCATTTATTGGATTGAATCCATCAACAATAATTTCCAATTATGGAAATGAACTCATTCTTAAAGCAAAAGATGGAACTGAAAAAAGAAATTGTAACTTATTCGATTATCTAAAAGAACGGATAAATAATTTCAGCCACCCGGCAATTGAACAGCTTCCCTATTTCACAGGCGGAATTGTCGGATACATCGGTTTCGAAAATATTTCACTTATTGAAGATGTTATTGAATTCACCGGCAAAAATAATCTTGACGTTCCCGATTCCATACTTGGTTTGTATGAAACCATAATTGTATTCGATCATTTCAAACACCAAATTATTTTGATCACAAATGTTAATACAACTGAGAAGAACAATCTTCAGAAAAAATATGATTCCGCAGTTGAACAACTTGAGAAGCTGCGGAACAAACTTTCTAAAACAAATTCTTACAAATCTGATTTTAAGTCATTCCCAAGCACAATCTCCGAAAAAGAAGAAAAAGATTTCTGCGGACTGATAGAAAAAAGTAAGCAGAATATTTTGCAAGGAGATGTATTTCAAATTGTTCTCTCAAAAAAATTTCAAGCAGATTATGAAGGTGATTCATTTAACGTATACCGCGCATTACGGATGATAAATCCTTCGCCTTATATGTATTTCATGGAATTTGAAAACGATTTAAAAATAATCGGAACATCTCCGGAAGATTTGTTAAAAGTTAAAAATAGAAGAGCGGAAATTCTTCCAATAGCAGGGACAAGGCGGCGTGGTAAAAACGAAGAGGAAGATTCTTTATTAGAAAAAGATTTGATGAACGATCCGAAAGAGATTGCAGAGCATGTAATGCTTGTTGATCTCGCTCGAAATGATTTAGGAAGAGTTTGCGAGTTTGATTCAATACATCTTTCGGAAAAAATGAGAGTTAATAGATTTTCACACGTTATGCATATTGTTTCAAGAGTTGAAGGAATGCTACGCGATGATAAAGATTGTATTGATGCACTCAAAGCATCTTTCCCGGCGGGCACAGTTACCGGCGCTCCAAAGATCAGAGCAATTCAGCTTATCAACAAATACGAAAATTTACGGAGAGGGATTTACGCCGGTGCGGTCGGTTACATTGATTTCAGCGGCAATCTTGATATGTGCATTGCAATCCGCACGTTGTTTGCAAAAGAAAATAAAATTTATTGGCAAGCAGGTGCCGGCATTGTTGCTGACAGCAAACCGGAATTGGAGTTAAAAGAAATAAAAAATAAATCGGCTGTTTTATTAAGTGCATTAAAATGCGCAGAGGTGATAGATGAAAATCTTAGTAATTGATAATTATGATTCATTTACTTTCAATCTGGTACAGTTGGTCGGACACTTCACAAAAGAAATAATTGTGAAGCGGAACGACAAAACTTCGCTTGATGAAATAAATGACCTGCATCCGGATAAAATTATTATTTCTCCGGGGCCCGGCACTCCAAAAGAATCCGGCTTATCTCTCGAAGTAATAAAACAGATCGGGCAAAAAATACCGGTGCTTGGGGTTTGTCTCGGTCATCAAGGAATTGGTTATGTGTTCGGAGGGAAAATAATTAAAGCACCAATTCTTATGCACGGAAAAGCTTCTAGAATTTCACACGATGGAAAAAAGATTTACTCAAACATTCCGCAAAATTTTGAAGCCGGACGTTATCATTCTTTGATTATTGATAGAAATACTCTACCGGAAGTTTTAGAAATAACCTCACACTCGGAAGAAGAAATTATTATGGGCGTTCGTCATAAAAATTATCCGGTTGAAGGAATACAATTCCACCCGGAATCTATTTTAACAAATGTTGGTCATCAATTAATAAAAAACTGGTTGACATTATGATCAAAAATTATATCGAAAAAGTTGCAGAACGGGAAAATCTAACTCTAAATGATGCGTATAATGTTATGCATAAAATAATGAGCGGTGAAGTAAATGAAACGCAAATTGCCGCGCTGCTTCTTGCATTAAAAACAAAAGGAGAAACCCCCGAAGAAGTTGCCGGCTTTGCTAAAGCTATGCGCGATTTCAGTGTGAAGATCAACAACCAAGACAAAAATATGATTGATGTTTGCGGAACCGGCGGTGACGGCTCAAATACATTTAATGTTTCTACTGCTGTTTCATTCGTTGTAGCAGGTACAGGAATTAAAGTGGCCAAACATGGTAACAGATCTATTTCCAGTAAAAGTGGAAGTGCGGATGTTTTAACCGAACTCGGACTAAATATTAATCTTTCCCCTTCTCAATCCGAACAGGCATTAGCTGAAATCGGAATCGCATTTTTATTTGCGCCAAATTTTCATCCTGCGATGAAATATGCTGCACCTGTTAGAAAAGCCCTCGGCATAAAAACAATTTTTAATGTACTGGGCCCATTAACCAATCCGGCCGGGACAAAAAAACAATTAATTGGAGTTTACAACTTAAAGACAGCCCAATTAATGGCCGAGGCAGCAAAATATCTTGATATGGAAAAAGTTTATTTCATCAATACATCTAACAGCTTCGATGAAATTTCTTTGACCGGTGAAACTGATGTGATTGAATATTCTTCTGATAACGGAATTAAAAATTTTAGAGTAAATCAAGATTCTTTCGGATATACGGAAATTAATATCAAAAAAATTCAGAGCGATTCCATAATTAATAATTCAAAAATCATGCTTTCGATTTTGCAAGAAAGAATAAAGAGCGAAGCTTATTACGTTGTAGCGGCAAATGCCGCATTAGCGCTTCATGTGGCCGGATATTCTGATGACATGATTGCATGTAAGGGTGCAGCTGAAGAATCAATCCTTTCCGGAAAAGCTTTTGAGAAATTAACCACATTAAAAAAATTCGGAGAAAATTTTCAATGAGCTTCCTAAGCGAAATATTAGAAGTGAAAAAAGAAGAAATAAAAAAACTGAAAGCGGAACGTACTCTAAATTCTTTCAGTGATGAAAAATATTTCTCAGCACCAACAATGAGTTTGAAAAATTCTCTCAACAGAGAGGACAGGCTCGGTTTAATCGCAGAAATTAAAAAAGCAAGTCCGTCAAAAGGTGTGATCAAACCGGATTTTAATCATATAAAAATTGCAGAGACATATTTGAAATTCGGAGCTGATGCGATTTCAATTCTTACCGATAAAAACTTTTTCCAGGGCGATATCCGGTACATTAGCGATATCGCCTCAATAAAAACTGTTCCGCTTCTTCGCAAAGATTTTATTGTTGATGAGTATCAGATTTACGAAGCAAAAGCTTTTGGCGCCGATGCCGTTTTATTAATTGCCGAAGCATTATCGGCAGTGCAAATAAAAGAACTCTCACATGCAGCAGCGGAATGTAATTTGGAAGTTCTATTAGAACTCCATTCAGCATCACAATTAACGAAAATTGATTTCAAAACAAATAACCTTATTGGCATTAACAATCGCAATCTTGAATCATTTGAATTAAGCTTGAATACTACAATAGAACTTTCAAAAAAAATTCCGCAAGAAGTAATTGTTGTGTCCGAAAGCGGATTGTCTTCCGAATCAGCAATAAGAAAATTTTTAAAAACAAACGTAAAAGCAGTTTTAGTCGGCGAGCATTTTATGCAATCAAAAAATATGGAAGAAACTGTAAATGAATTTTTGCGCTGGTTACAATTTTCAAACTAATTAACACAATTAAGCGGTTAAGAATATTATGAAAGTAAAAATTTGCGGAACAACTAATATTAAAGATGCCATGCTAAGCGTTGAACTTGGAGCGGATATGCTTGGATTTATTTTTTATTATAAGAGCAAACGCTACATTCAATACAATGTAGCGGAATCAATAATCAGACAACTGCCAGACTCTGTTTTGAAAATAGGAGTTTTTGTGAACAGCGCAATAGGAGAAGTAAATTCTGCAGCTGATAAAATTGGTTTATCTGCAGTTCAACTTCATGGCAATGAAACACCTTCTTATACAAAACAAATTAAAAGACCGGTTATAAAAAGTTTTAGAGTTGGCAGCAAATTTGATTTTACGCTTCTCGATAAATATGAAAACTGTTCCTTCTTACTCGATAATTTCTCTGAGAAAAAATTTGGCGGTACAGGCAAATCTTTCAATTGGAGTTTGATACCGAAGGAATTCAAAAGTAAAATTATTCTTGCGGGAGGAGTTTCATCAAAAAATATTGAAGAAATTTTCGTAAACATTAAACCGTATGCGGTTGATCTCGTTTCTTCAATTGAAAAATTTCCGGGCAAGAAGCATGAAGAAAAACTGAAAGAATTTTTTAACACCGTAAATAAGCTGAGGGATAAATGTTGATTCTGATGAACTTAAATTCACCACGAGAACATATTAATCAAGTAAAGGAAAAAATAATTTCTTTAGGATGCACTCCGCACGAAATCCCGGGTGATTCCAAACTTGCAATTGGAATAACGGGGCCATCGGATAAAGTAGCTAAAGAAGATTTTCAACTTCTACCTTCGGTGGAAGAGGTTGTTCGGGTTTCAAAAAAATATAAACTCGTAAGCCGCGAAATGAAAAATGATGACACACTAATTAATGTAAACGGAAATATTATTGGCGGAGAAGAATTGTTGATTATAGCCGGACCGTGTTCGGTTGAAAGCCGTGATCAAATTTTTGATATAGCAGGACAGTTGAAGGAAATGGGAATAAAGTTTTTACGTGCCGGCGCTTACAAACCGCGATCAAGCCCGTATGCATTTCAAGGATTAAAAGAAAAAGGGCTTGAGTATCTCGCAGATGTGAAGAAAGAATTGGGAATGAATATCGTAACGGAAGTATTAAATCAAAACACGATTGAAGCAGTCTGTAATATTGCAGACGTAATTCAATTAGGCGCGCGCAACATGCAAAACTTCACACTAATTGAAGAAATCGGAAAAACTCAAAAACCGATTTTGCTTAAACGCGGTATGTCCGCAACTGTTGAAGAACTTCTTCTTAGTGCCGAATATATTGTTTCCCAAAATAATTACAATGTAATTTTATGCGAGCGCGGTATCAGAACATTTGAGAATGCTACGCGCAACACTCTTGATCTTAATGCAATCCCGGTTATCAAAAAACATTCTCACTTGCCAATCATTGTAGATCCATCTCACGGAGTTGGTATTTGGGATAAAATTCCCGCGATGGCCATGGCATCAATTGCTTCCGGCGCTGACGGATTGATTGTGGAGGTTCATCCTAATCCTGAAAAAGCTTTGTCTGACGGATTCCAATCTCTTAATCCGTCAACTTTTAAATCACTGCTTGCAAAGCTTCAAGAATTAGCTCCGGTTGTAAATAAAAAATTAACTTTGAATTGAGCGAACATGAAAACAAATTATAATTATCCGGACAAGAACGGAAAATTTGGTCAGTACGGCGGAAGATTTGTTCCGGAAACACTTCTCCCCGCTTTGTATGAACTTGATCAGTGCTATCAAGAAATTAAAAACGATTCTTCATTTATATCTGAATATGAAAAACTTCAAAAAGAATATAACGGAAGACCGACTCCGTTAACTTTTGCAGATCGCTTGACGGAACATTTTGGAACCGCAAAAATTTATTTAAAGCGTGAAGATCTTTGTCATACCGGCGCTCATAAATTGAACAATGCAATCGGACAAATATTAATTGCAAAGCGGCTTGGCAAAAAAAGAATTATTGCCGAAACCGGCGCCGGACAACATGGTGTTGCGGTTGCTACAGTCTGCGCAAAGTTTGGTTTGCAGTGTATAGTTTATATGGGCGAAACGGATATTATGCGGCAAAAACCAAATGTGTTTAGAATGCAACTTCTTGGCTCAGAAGTTCGTCCGGTAAATTCCGGAAGCAAAACTTTGAAGGACGCAACTAACGAAGCGATCCGCGACTGGGTTACAAATGTTAAAGACACTCATTACATAATCGGTTCCGTAGTCGGTCCTCATCCTTATCCAATGATCGTCCGGGATTTTCAATCAATCATCGGCATAGAAACGAAAGAGCAAATAATGAAAGCTGAAGGAAGACTGCCGGATGATATTATTGCATGCGTAGGCGGCGGTTCGAATGCCATTGGAATTTTTTATCCGTTCATTAATGATGAAAAAGTAAATTTAATTGGTGTTGAAGCGGAAGGTTTAGGAATTGAAACCGGAAAACATTGTGCAACACTCAGCGTTGGTGAACCTGGAATTTTTCATGGAATGAAAACTTACCTTTTGCAAAACAGTGATGGACAAGTTGAAGAAGTTCATTCTATTTCTGCCGGGTTGGATTATCCGGGAGTTGGTCCCGAACATTCTTTGTTAAAAGATATCTCGCGCGTAAAATATTTTTCTATCAAGGATGATGAAGCACTAAAAGGTGTTGATCTTTTAACACGGCTCGAAGGAATACTTCCGGCACTTGAATCTGCACATGCAATTGCCTTTCTTAAAAAATTGATGCCGGAAAAAAACAAAAACGAAATAGTAATTGTAAATGTGAGCGGCAGAGGCGATAAAGATTTGGCAACAATAATAAATCATTTAGGTTAATTGTACTTTTCAAGTCATCTTGAGCTTGTCGAAAGATGACTTGCACAATTTTATCGTCATACCTCGACAAGCTCGGTATGACAAACGAAAAGAATTTTATTTATTATTTCTATGGAATAAAAAATGAGTTTTATAAAAAATTATATCGAGGGGATAAATAACAATGCAAGAAAAGTATTATCAATTTTTCTTACGGCGGGATTCCCGAATAAAAATAATTTTGTTGATTTGGCAAAACGAGTTTTTGATTCCGGTGCAGATATGATTGAACTTGGAATTCCTTTCAGCGATCCTCTTGCTGATGGACCAATAATTCAAGCATCTTCAAAAATTGCGTTGGATAATGGAATAAAGCTAAAAGACGTCTTCAGTTTTTCAGAGGCAATCACAAGCGGGACAGATAAACCGGTGATATTAATGGGCTATGCCAACCCAATCAGAAAATATGGAATTGAAAATTTTTTCCGGGACGCAAACAGTTGCGGAGTAAAAGGATTGATCATTCCTGATGTGCCGCTTGAAGAATATGATTTTTTCTTTGAGAGCAGTACGCATAGTATAGATGTAATTTTACTTACAACTCCCGCTTCTTCTAAAGAGCGGATAAAAGCAATTGATGAAAAAAGCAGTGGGTTTGTTTATTGCGTAAGTATAACCGGTACTACAGGAGTAAAAGAGAATTTTTCCGACGAGGTTATAAGTAATATCAGCCGTACCAGATCGCTTATCAAAAAAAATAAAATGTTGATTGGGTTTGGTGTTTCCAAACCGGAAGATGTAAAAACTTTTTCACCTTATTGTGATGGAGTTATTGTAGGAAGTGCTGTTATAAAATCTCTGCTTAACAATGATAATTATGATACGACTTTAAGATTAATTTCACAGTTAAGTCAGGCGTGTGAATAACAAAACTGTATTTTCGTACTAATGTTGTATCGGATATCTTTTTTATGGTTGTCAAGGTAACTGTCCTTTATTCAGATTTACGTGGAGAGACGGGATACATCCCGTCTCGCTTGTTATTGAGACGCCACACTTCAGTAATTCAGTGCAGGTGTATGGCGTCTCTACATTATTCAACCGGAGAAATAATTTTCAAAAATTCTCCAGCGTTTACAAATCCAGATAAGCGTTTAACCTCAGAGCCTTTCGCATCAATTATTAAAACCGTAGGCATTCCAACAACCTTAAATTTTTTCCTTAACGAATCATTCTCATCAGTGGTTTTTGTCATATCAACTTTATACTTGGAAAATCTTTCCAGTTCTTTTATAACTTTTGTGTTTGAAAATGTAATTGCATCTAACTCTTTACAGGGAATGCACCAATCAGCATAAAAATCTATTACCATTCTTTCATTGTTCTTGAGAGATGATTCATATTTTATCTCGCTGAACTTTTGCCACTCAGGTGAAATAGTTTTTGATGGTATCAATGCATAAACTGATAATGCTATAACTAATAATGAAAATACTGTTTTGAATATTCTAAATCCTTTTACATTGTTTGCAGTCTTATCTAAAAAGAGAAGTATGATTGCAGTTATAAATCCGAATATTGGCAATGTATAACCGGAAATATTTTTTGGCAGAAGAGGATTTACAAAATAAATTGCCATACTTAAAAGCAAGAATCCAAAAATATGTTTTACTCCTTCCATCCATAAGCCGGCACGCGGTAAATTTTTTATCTTTCCGGAGAAAAGTGCTAAAATTAAATACGGTGTTCCTAATCCCATTGCCATTACAAAAAACATTATGAATCCATAGAACGGATCTCCTTTAGCTGCAACATAGGTTACCAATCCGAGTAAGAAAGGACCGATGCACGGTGCAGCGACAATTCCCATTGTTAAACCCATAAAGAAAGCTCCAAACGCTCCACCCTTTGCACCGCCTGCTCTCATTACCCAGCTATCTGGAAGTTTGAATTCATAAACTCCAAATTGGCTTAGTGCTAATGCGATAAATATCAACCCAAGTACAATTATCACAATCGGATTTTGAAGTAGAGTTCCAAACACAGCACCGCTTAAAGATGTAACAACTCCAACAACAGAATATGTTAAAGCCATTCCGAGTACATAAAGTATTCCAAGTAGAAACAAACGGCTCGTTTTACCTTCTGCTTGTCCGCCGAAATATCCAATCGTAATCGGTATTAGCGGATAAACACACGGTGTAAGATTTAGAGCGAGTCCAGCAAGAAATACAAATATCAAACTTAAAAACAATCCACTTTTCTCTAATGTTGATGCAATTGAATTATCATTTTGTTTTTCAACTTTGAGAAATGCATTTTGTTTTTGAGGTTTGGGTGGAGCAACTCCTTCGTTTGATTGAGTTTTTATTTCTTGAGGAGTTATTTGATCAGTTTGGTTTTGCCTAACTTCATTTTTCGGTTCAGTTTTTGACTGACGTTCTTCTCCACCTGTAACCTCTATTACAAGTTCTGCGGTTATTGACGTTGGCGGCATACATGTTTGATCGTTACATCCTTGATAACCGAATTGAATTGGAATTTTATATTTACCGCTTGCTGTCGTTTTACTTGTTGTAAATGTTAGTTCAATTTTAATATCATTCTCAAAAACCGAAACCGGTTTTTCAGAAATGGCAAGTTTACGTTCATCCGGCTTTGGATAAACAATTTTTGAAACCGGGAAAGATTTGTTGCCGGATTTTATTGTAGTTGGAATTAGAAACTCATCATTCGGTTTGTCGGAATTTATGTGCCAGCCGTTTTGTATAGATGCATTGAGTAATACTTTTAATTCAGTGCCGGCTTTAACTTTTAAATTATTCTTTTCAAGTTTAACTGTAACTAACTGTGATTGTGCAAAGGAAACACAAAAAGAAATGACAACCAAAAACATAATCTGTGAGATACTATTTCTTAACTTCATTCTTTCTCCAAACATTTTTTCTATATATAAGACAATATTTTTTGCTTAAACCACTATCACTGTGTAAAAAACCTCTCCAAAGTAGATAAACTTCGGAGAGGCACAAGAGGAGGCATTACCTATGCATCGAATAATTGAGAATCCTTTCAACCCAAAAGGAGTAGTGCCTCTAAAATTATTTTATAAGATTAATTACGGTATCAATTTCTTCAAGCATTGTTGCTAAATCTGCACCGGTTGATTTATATCGCATCTTTCCTTCTTTATCAATAAATATTTTTGTTGGAATAGCCATAACTTCATACTGTGCAGTTATTTTACCATCCGGATCAATTATGCAATGGAATGGATATTTATTTTCTTTGAGATACTTTGAAGCATTTTCTCCCGGTTCACCGGATTTTTCCCATGTATTAACAAACAAGAATTCGACATTATTATTATCTGAATATTTTTCTAGAGTTTTCTTCATTAACGGAAAAGATGCTTTGCATGGACCGCACCACGTTGCCCAGAAATCCAAAATTACAATTTTCCCTTTTAGGTCAGATAAGGATACTTTTTTACCATCAAGATCGGTTAATGCAAAAGCTGGGGCGGATTTTTCTACCAAAGAAGATTTTATTTTTTCCTTAAACTTTGTTAAAAACTTTTCTTTAATAGCCGAAAGATATTTTTCATAACCGTCTTCCGATCCTTTAACTTTGGTATAAGCAATCTTGTGTGCTGCTAATAACTCTTCCAGAACTTTTCCGCTTGAAATCATCTCATCAATTATCTTCAAACCTTCTTCTGCTCTATCATTCTCTACAAGAAGTCTTGCATACAACTGCTTAAGTTCAGTACTGAAATTACTTAGTTTAAATCCTTCTTCTGCAATTTTAAGAGCTTCTTTGGAACTTTTGGTTTTTTCATATACTTTGGTTGCAGTTACATAAGAACTACCGGAAGAAAATTCTTTTGTCATATATCCATATTGACTTGCAGTTAACCAATTGGGATTTGGTTTAGTTGAGTTAATTAATTTTTTGGCAAGCTTAAGAGATATCTCGTTGAGTTGTTCTGTAAAAGACATATCCCTGCCATTCGTTAAGCATATTCCTGCTGCCAGGGCAAATGATCCATATTGCCATGTCCATTTCTCATCATCAAATTCAACATTCATACTTTTAAGATATTCTTTAGCTTCGTTAAGTTTTCCTTGTCTGCATTGTTCTATCAATATATTGGTTTCCAAATTATAACGACTTTCACTTTTGGGAAATTTATTTGTGAATTCTTTTAACAAAGCTTTTGCTTTTTCAATATCTGACAAGTTTTTGTAAACATTATTGTTTTCTTCTCTCTCAATTAATGCACCAGTTGGATATTTCTTTGCGACTAAGTCACGATATTGTTTTGATTTTTGTTCGTCTTTCAAAATACTGAAGTAAACATTTTGTAAGCCCATCAATTGTTTTTCGTCCAGCGATTCTTTTCCTTTCTCAATCTTCGCTAAAACTTTCTTTATCAAGCTGTTTGCGTTTTTATTTTCTTGAGAATTTATAATATCGCAATATTGCCAGATATAATACTTAACAAGAGGAGGATTCTCCGTAAACTCTTCTTTATATAACTTGTATGCACTTTTAAGATCCGCTTTGTCATTTACAACACCTTGATAACCAACAATGTAAGCGCTAGCGGCTTTTGTTCCTTTCAAGAGCTTTCCGCCTTTATCATACAATTGAATCGGAAAAGTTTTTTGCATTACTTGATTACCAAACTCTCTTTCAGCAGCAATAAATTTTATTCCGAGCGCTTGAGATGTATCGGGTATTTGGTATTTGTACTGCCAAAGGTTTCCTTCTTTCTTCATCCAGTATTCTTCAGCATTAAGAATACCATTCTTAACTGAGTAAATAATTACAGATGCCTCTTTATTTTCTAAATTAGTACCATCAGGAGAAAATTGTAGAGATATTGCATCGCCTGGTTTTGGTTTCTCTGGTGTAAATATAAAATTTTTATCTTGAGCCAAACTTAATGCTGCAGTGAATAAAACAACAAATAAGATCAGGTTAATATTCCTTTTCATAATATTTCCTTTGTAAGTGTTAAAAAATTATCCCGCTATAACAGCGGGATAATTTTTTGTGTATGAATTAATACTGGAAGTTGAATCCAAAACTGATTTGTCGTCCTATCATTGGGGCTGAACCGCTGATCCAATCCTGATTATCCAACAAATTTTGAACATCAACAAAAAGTAAGAGATTATTAAGAATCGAATAGTCCGCACGAAGATTAAATTTAGAGTAACCAGGAAATTCATTATAGTAGTTATAACTATTCGGATATGGTGCTGGCGAAACCCGTTCATTAACTGCTTTGTAATAACCATAATAATCCTGTGCAAAGACATTACCATTCCATCTATACTCTAAAGTTATAGTGCCTCCTTTATCTGACCATGATAAGAAAGATGGAATTCGGGAACTTAACCGGGCAAAGAATGAACCTGATGGAATGTCTGGAATTCTTTTGCCAGGTCTAATATTTGGGTTTGAGGTTGAAGTAAATCCTTCGCCATATGTACTGGTGACAGATGTATATGATAAGTCTAATGTAAACGGACTATAAAGGAATCTAGCAGAAAATTCCCATCCGCTATTATCTGCCTTAGTAACATTTTGATACTGATAATCAGTCTGTGACGTAGTTGGATCATCAACTAACACTCTAACAATTAAATCCCCCATTTGTTGTTTGTAATATGTAACATTAAATACAACTGATGAGCTATAATAAATATCTGCGCCTAATTCATAACCTGATTGGTTTTGCGGTTTTAAATTTGGATTTGGTTGGTAGATAGTACTTGTTCCAACAGAACCCATTTTATAATAAGGATTTGCTGGTTCCGAAGATTTACCCCATGAACCTCTCGGCTTAAAAACAAAATCTCCTAATGTTTGAACATAAGTGAGTCCTACTCTCGGCATTGTGTACCATCCGAGATCATCACCGTAACCACTATTCTTTTCAGCACGAAGACCAGTTGTTAAAAACAGATCATTGTTGTAGCTCCAAACTGCTTCACCAAATAGACCGGTAGTAGTAGTTGGATATATAGATTTGTAACCAAAAGCTGCTTCCGACTGAGATGTATAATCTGCTTGCTTTGTTGAAAAAGTATTCATCATATCCACAAATCTATAATCTACATAGTCAAAACCTCCGGTGATATCAACATTAAAATCTGTACTTAAAGGTTGATTCAGATTCATAAAATACTTTATGTCATACTTTCTAAAATCACGGGACATGGTAGGATAAATAAAAGTAGTCGGTCCATATTGTGATGCTGTATAAGTAGTATTTTCAAATCCATTCCGTGCATATCCAACAGTTAAATTATGATATAACTTTTCACCAAGTATCTGTTTTAAATTCAGACTAGCAAGAACACCTTCTGAAAAGTTTTTATTATCAGACAATGCAAAGAATAACTTACTTGGATAGCTCCAACCATCTGCTAAGGCGGTTTTATACAAATAATCGTTTTGAGAACTGCCACTGTTATTATAAGAGTATTGAAATTTTACATCTGCGATAAGGTCAGCAAGTCTTGCCCTAACACCAGCATTAATATTCCAACCGCCAAAATCTATCCCGTTGTTTCTTTTATACCTTGAGACTGGGCTTATTGAACGATCAACACCAAAACTATAACCTAATTCTCCTTGTCCACCAGAAACATTTAAAGAATAATCTTGATTTAGAGGATCACTATCGTACATCTTACTTTTTTGTGAAGTTAACATAGTGCGGAAATTAACTCTAAGATTATTCATACCTCCACGTTTTGTAAATATCTGGATAACTCCGCTGGAAGATCCAGCACCATAGAGCGTAGAAGACATAGGACCACGGCTAACTTCAATTTTGTCAATATCATTTGGGTTAAGTCCATCAAGAAAGGAGGGGTCTGATAATTCGACTCCGTCTACTATATATTTAATTCCTGCACCTGGAACAACATTACTTAATGGTGCCCCGCCTCTTATATAAATGTAACTATATGCTGTACCACGCGTACTAAAAATTTCATTATTTCCACCCATCATAATCCCAGGTATAGATTCCAAGACTGACCCTAAAGAAGTTAGATTTCTATTTTCTAATTCTTTTGCTGTAACTATAGTAATTGGGTTAGCAACAGCACGCATTGCACGTTCACTCAATGAACCGGTAACAACAACTTCATCAAGGTTAACCGTACTCTGACTAAGAGAAATATTTACCTCAATAGTTTGGTTTGCAGAGACTTCTACAGTTTTTACTGCAGTTGAATAACCTATATAAGAAACAGCCAATGTGTATTTACCTGGTTTTACATTATTAATTTCATAATTACCTTTGTTATTTGTATAACCACCTAAAGTTGTTCCTTTCAACATAACAGATGCACCCAACAGCGTTTCTTTTGTAGAGGCATCCATAATTTTTCCTTTTATAGTTCCGGTTTCGATTGCCGTTACTAAATTTTCTGTTTGTCCTTGGTTTTTCTTTACAACTATCTGATCATTAATTCTGTTAAAAGTTAATCCGTAATCTTTGGCAAATACTTCAAGTATGTTGTAGAGAGACTCATCATCTACAATAACTGTAGCTTTTTCTTTTAGAGGAAGTCCTTCTTCAAAAAAGATGAATTTAAAATTTGTTTTGCTTTCAATAATTTGTAAAGCTTCTTCAAGAGAAACATTTACAGCATTAACGCTTACTTTTACATCGCGTAAGTTTTGTCCTTCTGCCGGAGTAATAGCAAATAAAAGGTTTACCAAAAGACCTTGCAGAATCAACCCCAAGAAAGAATAATATGCTGTCATTTTAACTATCCGAATAAAATTATTTTTCATATTTTTACCCTGTGCTGGTTAGACATTTGTTTTGTTCTCCGTTTTCACGGGAACATGGTTTAACTACTGAGCCATGGCAATCTAGACCATTGTCATGGCTTTTTTTTAAGTAACAATCATAAATTTTGTACCTCCTTGTTTTAACCTCACCCCTTCCCCTCTCCTTGATAAGGAGAGGGTGGCCCGAAGGAACGGGTGAGGTCGTGTTATTTTTTGTAGAATACGATCTTCTTAGTTACATTATTTTCTTTAACTGTTTTGTATTGAAGTCCGGTTAATTTTTTTAGTGATTCAGAAACTGTCCACAAAGATTCATTCTGAAAATTTGCAGTAATTTTTTGGCTGCTGAATGATTTATCCTGCAGTTCGAACTTCACGCCGTACGTCCGTTCCAGTTTGACAAGTACACTTGCAAACGGCTCTTTACGGAAAACAAGTTTGTTGTCTTTCCAGCCAACGGCAGTCTGCTCATCAAATTGATCGAAGGTGCTTATCTCTTTCACTTTGTTATAGACAAGCTGTTGCCGGGGTTTTAAGATTACTATTCTTTCTTCGGAGTCCGCTTCCTTTTTAGCAACTTCAACTTTACCTTCAACAAGAGAAACAGAAATTTCTTTTTCATTAGGGAAAGCGCTTACATTAAATTTTGTACCAAGAACTTTTGTGGAGAGATTTCCGGAATGTACAATAAACGGATTTGTTGTATCGTGGTGAATTTCAAAATACGCTTCACCCTCTAGAAAAACTTCTCGTGAAGAGTTAGTGAAGTGTTCAGGATATTTTAGTTTGCTATCGGCATTAAGAATTATTCTTGAACCATCGGATAATGAAACAATCCATTTTTCTCCCATCTTTGTTGTTTTCTCATTCCAACTAATTTCTGTTTGAACTTTTCTATCAAAGATTCCGAATTGTTGTGCAGTAAAATACCCGCCAATAATAATAACGAGAACTGCGGCAATCTTTAACAACTGTTTTGCAGTTGGATAGATGGTAAAAGATTTGAAGTTACTATTAGAATCCGAAGTGCTTTCTATTTCTGCTAATACATCATTCCAAGATTTTTGTGTTTGATCTTCTAAATTTTCTTTAGTGCGGGCATCCCAAATTTTTTGCAAATATTCAATTTCCGATTTGCGGGCTTCGTTTAATTTCATCATTTCTTCAACTTTTAACCGCGCCTCATCAGAACATTCGCCGGCAATGTAATTTGAGACTAACTGCCACTCGCTTTCATTAAATAAATTTTTATTGAGTCCCATTTTTTAAAATCCTCTTACAAATAATTATTATTTCATAGATAATATGCATCTATCTATATAAGACACATTTATGGGAATCTACCCCTATTCTATAAATAGAGTTTTTACACGTTGTAACAAATTTTAAGAAATGGAAGCTTTGTGGTTAAATAACGTTGTTAATTGATTTAATATAGAAGTAAATCACTGGTAGTAAGTAAGAAAGTCTGCTTCTTAATATTTTAAATGCACGTGCCATTTGATTCTCAACTGTTTTTGCCGAGATCTCCAGAACCTGTGCTATTTCTGCGTACGTTAACCCATCGTCTCGGTGAAGAGTAAATACAAGCTTTGTTCTCCCCGGTAATAATTCCACGGCAGATTGAACTGCTTCTGATAATTCTTTTTGTTCTAATACTTCAGATGGGGTCTTTGTTGATGACGTGATTATGTTTAACTCTTCATCTTCCATCGAACGGATTGTTAAATATTTTTCTTTTGATTGTTTGGAGCGTAAATAATTGAATGCTCTGTTTCTTGCAGAAGCATAAAGATATGCGTTAAGAGAACTTTGAATTACAAACCTATCTTTTCTTTGCCATAGTTCAATAAATAATTCTTTTACAACATCATCTGCAATTTCTTTAGACATAAGGTAACGATTAACGAACCAAAATAATTTTGGATAATATTCTTCGAATAATTTTTTAAATGCAGCTTTGTCCCCCTCCCGTATTTTTTCGATCCACTCTAATTCAATTATCTTTTTGTCGGGATTGCCCATGATCACAAAAATATATGCTAGTTTAACACTTGATAAATGTTATGCACAACATACAAAATCATAATTGCAGTTGGAAAAGGTATAATGGTGATTTATAATTCTTGATTTGTAGAAAATAATGTATCCTAAACTTTTACGGCAAACTTCTCAACATACTTTTCATGAAACTGTGCAATTGCTTTGTAAGCTTTCTCTAAAATATTTTCGGGAGGAAGGAATACAATTCTAAAATGATTTGTTCCCGGCACTTGCCCAAATCCGCTTCCCGGAACTACAACTACGCCCGTTTCTTTTATAAGTTCTGAAGTCCAATGATTATCATTAGAGATATTTTCTATTCTAGGGAAAGCATAAAACGCACCTTCAGGCGCAACACAAGAAATTCCCGGAATTGCATTTATCATTTCAACCGTAAGATTTCTTCTTCTCGTAAGTTTTTGCTTAGCAATATCCAGATGAGTTTGATCTCCGAGCAGAGACGGTGCAATTCCATATTGAGCAGGATGGTTTGCACACAAGCGTGCACGTAAAATTTTATTTATTGCTTCAATATATTCTTTTAGGACAGATTTGTTTCCGCTGGCTATTCCCCACCCGATTCTAAATCCCGGCACCATATAATTTTTTGAAAGTCCGCCGAAAGTTATCATCGGCACTTCTGAATTTAACGATGCAATTGAAGTATGCTTCTTTCCGTCCATCAAAAGTTTATCGTAAATCTCATCAGCAAATATTACAAGATTATGTTCAATGGCGAGTTCAATAATTTGTTTTAATGTTTCCGGCGAATTGTTCGAGCCGGTTGGATTATTCGGATTGATTAATATTATTGCCCGTGTCTTAGAATTGATTTTACTTTTTATATCTTCAATATCCGGCTGCCATCCGTTACTCTCATCCAAGTAATAGGGGTTTTCCATCGTCTGCAGTTTACTTTGGATCGCAGTGTAGAGAGGATAACCGGGAGTTGGTGTTAAAACATTTTCACCGTTGTTCACTAAAGCTGTTAGGCAAATATCAATTGCTTCGCTGGCGCCTGTAGTTACAAAAATATCTTGAACATTTTTAATCCCTTTTTTTTCAGCTTCCTTGGCAATTGCATCTGTTGCTTGTTTTATACCCGATGACGGTGAATAACCGTTATAATTTTTTCTCATGGCTTCATAAGTTGCTTCCACCAAATGTTTGGGAGGTTCAAAATCAAAAATATTAGGGTCGCCAATATTCAGGTATAACATTTCTTTTCCGGTCTTAGCAACTTCATTGGCAAGAATTATTACATCGCGTACTGCATAAGTAATATTCTCTGTTCTTACCGCAGGTTTGATTACAAAATTTGACATTACTTTCCTTTAGTTTATAATCCTAACAATAATTTTAATTTATGTTCAACTTCATTAAGAGATGATGCAGTTACATTTCCCATATACTCAATGAATCTTTCTTTGGATATAGAACGCACATCTTCACATTTGATATAACTTTCTGTTTTTAATCCACTTTCTTCTATCGAAATACAAACATGAAGCGGAATTCCTTTTTTCTTCGAAGTAATAGGAATTACAATCACTAAATCCGCCATGCTATTATTAAAAAAATCTACTGAGATAACCAATACCGGTCTAATACCCGACTGCTCTCTTCCTTTGGTTGGATTTAAATTCACCATCCAAATATCACCGCGACTAGGAATTTTCATGAGAACCCTTTACTGACCGTCCTTAAGAGTTCTTGACCAAAGTCTTCTTTCATTCAGTTCTTCTCTCCATGCTTTTTTATCCGTCCTTAGCTGCAAGTATGCTTCACTCACTTCATTCCAAAACTGAACTTCCTTATAATGCTCAAGTGCCTTGGAAATAATAGTCTGCATTGGTTCTCCAGAATTTTTTTTTATCTCCTGAAGAAGCTTATGAGTTCTGGAATCTATACGGACCGTGGCTGTTGACATTACTTATCCTTTTTTTGTTACAACTTAATCTACAAAATTGTAAACAAATAATGAAACTCGTTTTTCTACGTTAATTCGGTTTAATAATTATTCCCTTATTATGATGCCCGTTAATCTTAATTGTTATAGGTTTTTCCATTCTGATATATTTTGTAAAATTTTTTTTCTCCGTAAAATTTAATTGCTGCAGCCAATCCCAATCAATAAATCCCTGCTCTGCAAAATTATCTACAGTAAAATAACCGATTTTAAATGCAGTAAGATTCTGGAAAAAATGTGAACCCTGGGACGGAGAAACATTAAAGTCAGTAAAGTTAGATTCAATTATTGCCTTCGCACCGTTTATCTGTTCCCATGTAACAGGAATTCCCAACCAAGGATCCAGCGTTCCCCATCTTCCAAGTCCAATTAATAAATATGGTTTCCCTTCTCCAACTAACATCGCATTAAATTGGGCTATCTCATGTGCAACTTCACGGGATAATTTTCTATCAAATTTTTCTATATCAACAAAAACAATATCTCTTACATTATTTATCAATCCGTGTCCTAGAACTTGATCACTTTTGCAAAGAAGATTTTGCGATTCAAATTTATCCAGCTCCAATTCTTCTATTTCACTGCTAACAACGAGAGGACGCATTTGAAGTAAACTGAATTCCTTCGGTTTTCCTTCCGGCACAGTAAGATTAACTGCAAATTCAAGTTCAACCGGAGAACCGGTTCCCCAACTGCCCATTTCTAAAAGTAAATCTAAAATTTCCGGAAGAGGAAATACTTTGTATTTTAAAATTGGTGCAAGAGTAAATATTTTCGGTCCGGGATGTTCAACACCGTCATATATTGTTCTGTTATCATGCGAATAAGTAGATCCTACAGTTGCAAGTGTATTGTCATTTTCAGCTTCAGTGAGTGGATATTTTTTTATCAACCGTTCTTCATTAATGTTTTTATCGGTGTACTCTTCTTTAAGATCAAGAGCATAAAAATCATGCGGTGAATATTTTAAAAGATCATTTAGGCTGCCAAACTGCATAGGATGTGTTGGATACTTCGGACAAAATCTAAAACTTAGTCCTCCATCAACGATTGTTTTTCCAAGGCCGGGTGCAACTGCTACAGTTCCATCTGTAGATTTTAGCGGCGAGTTCGGATAAAAATTATAAGATTTTGCAACTCCGGAAAATTCAGGGTAATATTTTCCGTTGTGTTCCGCACCAACCAATTTTTGAATTATCACCGCCATCTTTTCTTCTTCGAGACGGTATGTTGTAACTTTAATATAATCTTTCGATTTCTTGAAGAAGACCGATACATAAATCCGTTTAATTGCATGAAGTAATTGCTTCAGTCTAACATTGAGATCCGGATGATTATTTGGAAGCATAAAAGTTTCATATACACCTGCAAACGGCTGTCCTTGCGAATCCTCCAGCAAACTTGAAGAACGGACTGCTAAAGGTTCATTAACAATTTCTAAAAATGATTTTAATTCGTTAAGGGCATTCTTAGTAAATTTTTTAGCACTAAAAAATCTTTTCATTAGCTCATCATCATCATGCGAGCGCAATGCAAAATCAAGAAGATTATTATCATTAAGGAATTGATCGAAAACGTCTGTTGCTAAAACTACTGCTGAAGGAACAAATATTTTAACTTTATCAAATCTGTAGCGAATCTCAAAATTTGCAAGAAGGTTATTAACAAATCCTAATCCCCTCGCCTTTCCCCCTAAGGAACCACCGCCAATACGCGCGAAAGTTGTAGTTACATCAAATGTTTCTTTATTGAAATCCGAGATTACACCGATCTGCCGGGATTTAATAAACTCACGAACATATTCTATTAATAATTTTCTTAATGCATCTGCAGATTCAAAATCAGAAACTTTCTTTGGACGCAGCTGATGTGCGAGCCAAAATTCCGTTCTGGCTTTTAACCAATTTGAAAAATGGTTTCTTGAAGCATGATATAAAATGCTTTCTGCCGGTACTTTTTCGAGTTGTTCTTTCAATTCATTTAATGTTTGTGCTCTTCCTACTTCATTAGCATTATTATCTCTAAATACAAAATCTCCAAACCCGAAATGATTTATCATAAATCTTTTAAGATCTTCAAGAAGTGTAGGTGAATTTTTTTTCAGAAAAGTTGTTCCAACGGCAAGTGCATCTTTTTCTTTGGAAAGATTTGTTGACTGCAATAGGATTGGAATATCAGGTTGCCTTTCCTTTACCTTTTGTGCAAAAACGATACCCGCTTCAGCATCCGGTTTGGAGTTATGTGTAAACTCAATATCTGAAATTATTCCAAGGATATATTCTTCATACTTCTCAAAATAATTCCATGCTTCTTCGTAAGTAGAACAAAGCAGAATTTTGGGACGTGCACGCATTCTCAAAAATTTATGAGATAGATTTACTCCTTCTGAAATTAAACTTTGCGATTGCTTCAGTACTTCCGTATAAATTATAGGCAGATAGGAAGAATAAAATCTAATATTATCTTCAATCAGAATTATAGATTGAAGACCCACCTGCTGAGTATCGTGTTCAACATTATACTTATCTTCTAAAAATTTAATTATACCGAGTACAATTCTATAATCACCCTGCCAAATAAAAACTTTATCAAAAACAGAAATGTCTTTTGTGGAAATTAAATCGGTCATTTCACGGTTATCGTAACTTAGCAGCACAACCGGAATATTTAAGCCGCTCATTTTTACTTTCTTAGCGAAAGTTATGGGTGACATATCTTCAATATGAAGAGTGGTAATGATCAAATCGAAACGTTTTTCATCCATCGCCATATTTAATGCTTGCTCACCATTCGATACTTGAATCAATTCCGGTGAATGACTCAAATTCAATCCTTGGTATTCTTGCCGTATCAATTCGTAAAGTCGTTCATCTTCTTCAAAGATATAGGAATCATACAAACTGGAAACAAGAAGAATGTCGCGAATGCGAAAGCGCATCAAGTTATGAAAGTCTTGAAACTTTGAATAGCGGCTTTTCTGTATTAATTCTTTATCGAACTTTATTGTTTGAGAAGACATAATGAAAACTCAAAATCGGTTGGCAAAAGGTAAGCAATCTTGTTTTTTATATCTATTATATAATGAGGGGCGATTTCTCGCCCCTTGCTTTCTATTCTATAATATTAAACAATTCCTTGATCTAACATTGAATCGGCAACCTTGACAAAACCGCCAATATTTGCACCATTAACATAATTTCCCGGTGTACCATATTTTTCGGCAGTGTCCACACAAGTTTTGTGAATGCTCTTCATGATCATATGTAATCTATTATCAACTTCTTCCCTTGTCCAGCCATAACGCATACTGTTCTGAGCCATTTCCAAACCTGATGTTGCAACTCCCCCAGCATTAGCAGCTTTGCCGGGACCATAAAGAATCTTTGAAGCAACAAATTGGTCAATAGCTTCAATTGATGACGGCATATTTGCGCCTTCACTAACAACATAAACACCATTCTTTAATAAATTTGCAGCATCCTTTTTGTTAATTTCATTTTGTGTTGCTGATGGAAATGCACAATCAGCTTTATGATCCCATAACGGATTATGATCTGCGTTAGCATCAATTTGTGTATATACTGAACCTTTGAATTTGTCAGCATAATCTTTCATTCTTCCGCGGCGTACATTTTTTAGATCCATTACGAAATGTAATTTTTCAGTTGTGATTCCGGCTTCATCATAAATATATCCATTAGAATCCGATAATGTGAGAACTTTACCGCCTAACTGTAAAATCTTTTCTACAGTATATTGAGCAACATTACCGCTACCGGAGACCAAACATTTCTTACCTTCTAAAGTTTGCTTTCTTGTACTTAACATCTCCGCTGCAAAATAAACTGAACCGTAACCGGTTGCCTCGGGACGAATAAGTGAACCGCCCCAATTCAAACCTTTACCGGTAAGTACTCCGGTAAATTCATTGCGGAGTTTTTTGTATTGACCGAATAAGAAACCAATCTCGCGTCCGCCTACTCCGATATCACCGGCCGGTACGTCAGTATTGGCTCCAATGTGTCTGAACAATTCACTCATAAAACTTTGGCAGAAACGCATTACTTCGCCGTCACTCTTTCCTTTAGGATCGAAATCAGAACCGCCTTTACCGCCGCCCATAGGTAAAGTAGTTAAACTGTTTTTGAATACTTGTTCAAACGCTAAAAATTTTAGAATACCAAGATTAACAGACGGGTGAAAACGCAATCCTCCTTTATAAGGACCTATTGCACTATTCATTTGAATTCTGAAACCTCGGTTGATTTGAACTTCGCCTTGATCATCAACCCATGGAACTCTAAACATAAAAACCCGTTCCGGTTCAATAAGTCTTTCAAGAATTTTTTCTTTACGGTATGCAGGATGTTTCTCTAAAACCAAAGCTAAAGAAGATGCAACTTCGAATACTGCTTGATGAAATTCAGGTTCACTTGGATTCTTGGCTTTCACTTGAGCCATCAAATTCTTAACAAATTCTGACATAGTTTCCTCGAATGTTATTTGTGATTAATTGAGTTAAAAATAGAATGAAGTTAAAGAAAATGTTTTTGTGGGAATAATATTGATGCCTTTTCGAAATGAATGATTTCGATAATAAGTACAACAGGATTAAAAATTTATTTTTGAAGAAGTAACAAAATACCATAACAGGATAATAGGCTTCTATTTTCTCAAAGCAAATTAAACCCATTATAAAATTTGTGCAAGAGAAAAAAAGCTTTTTCTAAAAAATAAATCCTTAAAAAATGTTAATTAATATGTTGAAATAAAATAAAAAGGTGAGACTTATTATTATTTATGGGGTGATTTATCTAAGACGATCTACGTTTTAGTTTATTCCAATCTAAATGTTAAAATTATAAGTATGATCGTGAACAGTATATCTAAAATTTTTTTTGTTATTCTATAATCCGGCAAACACTTTATTGAAGAGGAAAAATTTTATTCACACTACTTAGAATAATAATGTCCACAACAAATAATCGAGAATGAGAATAAAAGCAGAGCTGAGAACAAATGAACGGATCGTGGAAGAACCAACTCCTTCGGCACCGCCTTCAGTCCTAAACCCAATATGACAGCCTAACATAGAAGTAACTCCTCCGAATATCATTCCTTTTATTAATCCGAAACCAAAATCACTAAATAGGAAATAACGCTTAACAGAAAGAAAAAATACATTAAACGAAACACCTAGAAAATAATTCGAAATAAAATATGCACCTGTAACCGAAACGACATCGGCAAAGACTACTAATACAGGCATCATTAATATCGAAGCTAATACCCTTGGAGTAGCAAGAAAGGCAACAGGACTAATTCCCATTGTTTCAAGAGCATCAATTTGTTCAGTCACTTTCATTGAACCAATTTCTGCCGCAATAGAAGCGCCGACTCTTCCTGCAATTACAATAGCTGTTAGAACAGGACCTAACTCTGTAATAATTGATCTGCTTGTTGCAGCACCTAGAAAAGATAAAGGGGCCAATCCTTTCAATTGATAAGCAGCCTGCCATGCAGCAACACCTCCGGTAAAAACTGCTATAATAAAAACCAATGGAATTGAGTTAACGCCAATGTGTTCCATCTGGTAAAAGAAATTTCGCCGATTTTTAAAAAGGTGAGGAATTGATTTTATAATTTCAATAAAAAGCTGAACGAATTGTCCAAACTCTTGGAAAAAGTTTAACGTTTTTCTACCTACATTTTGAACAATTGTTGTTATCATAAGACTAAATATAATTTCGATACAAAACTAAGAAAGTTGTTTGAATTTTGGATTAAAAAGTTTTCAAACTCATTTTATCTTATAATAATTTATTAGATATCTAAAACTAAGATAACAAACTTTTAACATTGGCAATTACTTTTAATTTTATATATTTTTTACTTTAGAAAGTCACAATCACATAATTGATTTGACTTATGAATAAACTATAATCTATTATTCTTGATCATTTTGTTATTGGCGAGTTAGTTATCAAACAAAATCCAGTTGTAAACAAACCGAGTTTTTTGTTTAATTAATTCCATTCCATAAAAGGAAAGAATGGTGAAGCTATGAATGAATTCAATATCGAAATTCTTGAAAGAGAAACTAAAGTTAAATTGCCGGAGAATTTAGTATTTGGTAAAATTTATGCCGATCATATGTTTGAAGTTGATTACGATTCAGAACTTGGAGGATGGCATAATCCAACAATTAAAAAATTCGAACCGCTTGAACTTAGTCCTGCTGCTATGGTTTTTCATTATGGCCAATCAATTTTTGAAGGTCTGAAAGCATACAAACAAGTTGATGGTAGAATCGCTCTTTTCCGTCCCGAAAAAAACGTTGAGCGATTAAATCGTTCCGCAAAAAGAATGTGTATGCCGGAAATCGATCCCGAACTTGTTCTTCAAGCAATGCTTGAATTAGTTCGAATTGATAAGGACTGGATTCCGGCAAAACCGGGACACTCGCTATATATTAGGCCTGTGATGTTTGCTTCTGAACCTCTTCTCGGGGTCCGTACTTCAGAAAATTTTAAATTTATTATTATGCTTAGTCCCGTCGGGCCATATTATCCCGAAGGATTCCGGCCCGTTCCAATTTTAGCTACCGACAAATATGTACGAGCGGTTCGCAAAGGAATTGGCGAAGCAAAAACTGCCGGCAATTACGCAGCAAGTTTGATGGGACAACAGGAAGCAAAAAAAGAAGGTTATTCACAAGTTCTTTGGCTTGATGGTATTGAACAAAAATATATTGAAGAAGTTGGCGCAATGAATATTTTTATTCAATTTAAGAATGAAGTTACTACTCCAATGTTAACAGGCTCTATTCTACCCGGAATAACTAGAATGTCTGTTCTCCAAATTCTTAAAGATTGGAAGTATAATGTAACTGAAAGAATGATTAGTATGGATGAGGTTATTAATGCCTATAAAAAAGGCGATTTGATTGAGATCTTTGGAACGGGAACCGCAGCAATAATTTCTTCGGTTAGTAAATTGAAATACAAAGAATCCTTACTGCAATTTAACGACAAAGAGGCCGGTGAGCTAGGTACAAAATTGTATAATGAATTATCCGATATTTATTACGGAGAAATAGAAGACCGACATGGTTGGATGACTTATATAGATTAATTCCGGAGTAGTTTTTTTGATTAAGAAAATATTTTTTTTAATAACGGTCGTATTTTTTTTAACTGCGACCGTTTTTTATTCTAAGAATAGCCCCAGACCAAAAAACATCATATTATTAATTGGTGATGGGATGGGACTAGGTCAAGTTTCCACTTCAGTTCTCTTTTCTAAAAATGATCAATTCAAAAAATTCTATACAATCGGACTTGTAAACACTTGTTCTGCAGATAATTTAATTACAGATTCTGCCGCAGGTGCAACCGCCTATGCTACCGGATACAGAACAAATAATGCTGTTGTAAGTCAGGATCAGCAAGGAAATTATCTTCAAACCATTTTGGAGACAGCTAAAAATAAAAAGATGAGTACCGGTTTGGTTGTATCAAGTTCAATTACAAATGCAACGCCAGCTTGTTTTTATTCTCATGTAAAACATAGAAATATGGAATTTGATATTGCAGAACAATTCGTTCACAGCGAAATTGATTTTGTTATTGGCGGGGGGTCTGATTTTTTTGTTCCTCTGGACTTCGGCGGTAAACGTGAAGATCACAAAAACTTTTTAGATACTCTTTCTTCATATGGATATAAAGTCTATCAAGATTTTTCTGAGATGTCTGAGTTTAGCGTAACAAAAAAAGTTGCCGCTATTCTTGGGCACAATGGTATTGCTAAAGCAAGTGATCGAAATTATTCTCTCGGCGATATGACAAAGAAGGCAATCTCTCATTTAAATAAAAATAAACACGGCTTCTTTTTGATGATCGAAGGATCTCAAATTGATTGGGCTGGTCACAATAATGATGAAGAATATTTACTTAAAGAAATGGATGATTTTAATAAAGCGGTTGAAACGGCACTTGAGTTTGCTAAGAAAGATGGAAATACTTTAGTTGTAATCACTGCAGATCATGAAACCGGTGGAATGTCAATTACATCAGGTAATATAAAAGAAAATAAAATTAATCTGGGCTGGATGACAAAAAAACATACGGCTAACTTAGTTGGTGTTTTTAGTTATGGAATTGGCGCAGAAAGTTTTAATGGAATTCAAGATAATTTTATTATTGGCAGAAAACTTATCAATTATATAGACCCCAAAAAGAGCTGGAAATAGGCTTACCAAGTTCAGAACACAAAATCCTTTAAAAATTTCCCTTGACAAGTGTTCATGTGTTCACTATATTTTAGGTGAACAAAGGAACACTATTATGAAAAATGAACTTACTGACCGACAGCAAGAAATTCTTGATTTCATTCAAGAATATTTAGGCACCAAAGGATTTCCCCCAACCTTCCGAGAAATAGCGAAACATTTCAATCTTGCAAGTACATTTGGAGTTAAGCGCCACATTGATGCACTTGTTAAAAAAGGATTTCTTTCTAATGAAAGTAAAACCAGCAGGACTCTTTCTTTAATAGGCGATGTGCATAATAAACTAAAGCAAACTTCAGATAATACAATTGGAATACCAATTGTTGGCCGTATTGCAGCGGGACAACCAATACTTGCCGAAGAAAATATTGAAGGAAATATATTCTTTGATACTTCAATGGTGAAAGCAAAAACAGAATGTTTTGGTTTAAAAGTCCGCGGTGATAGTATGATCAATGCCGGAATTTTTGAAGGAGATCTTGTAATTGTTTCTCCTCAACAAAATGCAACGAACGGTGACATTGTAGTAGCATTACTTCATGATGAAGCAACAATGAAACGATTCATTATAAATGAAAATATAGTTTACTTGATGCCTGAAAATGAAAAATATAAACCAATAGAAGTTAATCAACGCGAAGATTTTTCCATCATTGGTAAAGTAATCGGCGTTTTTAGAACTTATAACTGATTTGAATGGAGGATAAAATGAAATCATTCTTATTCATGAGAGCAATCATAAACCGAAATAGAGTAAAATTTTTATACAATTTTCAAGAAGTTATTCTGGAACCTTATTATATCAGTAGAAATAAAACTGGTAAGAAAGTATTGTACGGTAAAATTGGTAATTCAAATGAGATTAAAATATTCGAGTACGATAAGATGTGTAACATCAAAGTATTTGTTTATGAAAAATTTTCTCCTGTAATACCAATAATTCCAAGCTTAAATTAAAAAAATATGATACCTAAATTAAAAAGAGAAAAAGTTGATTATTTGATTGACCACTTGTGGCAGCATGGTTATTTAACGTTAAGTCGTAAGTACGGTAAATATTTGCCTACGCCTCCTATGATTGGAGACTACGAAGTTGATGCTGTTGCAAAATATAAAAAGAAAATTGCTATTGGATTAACCGTCTCCGAAGAAGAATTGAATGAGCATTCTTTTTTAAGCAAACTAAATTTTCTTGCAAATTACAATGCACGTTTTCCACAGAACAAAATTACTTTATTCCTCGGCGTTCCAAACAATTCTATAGTTAAAGCATCTCTATTAATCTCATCACTCAACGAAGAAACTCAAAAACATATAAAGATTGTTACTCTTCCAGAGACAAAAGCAGATTAAACATTATTTACCATTGATCTATTAATCTTGACATTTACCATCATGCGAACTATTTTTTCGGGCTAAAATTCGAGGGTGAAAAGTTAAGTTGGCAATAAAACTTAGCACGACCGACAAGAAGTTAATCGAAGAAGTTAAAGCAAAAGGCAATATTCCTCAGCATATTGCAATAATTATGGATGGCAATGGCAGATGGGCTAAAAAACGCAGTCTTCCACGAGTTGCCGGACATAAAAGAGGTGTTGATTCTGTACGCGAAACTGTTGAAACGTGTGTAGGACTTGGTGTTAAAACCCTAACCCTATATACCTTTTCTACTGAAAATTGGAAAAGACCGGAAGATGAAGTCTCTACTTTAATGCGTTTGATTGTAAAAAGTCTTCAAAATGAAACTGATGAACTCAACACAAATAACATTAGATTAACAACTATTGGCGACATCAAATCATTACCGGCAATTGTTCAAAAAGAACTATATGCTGCTTTAGACAAAACTGCAGGCAATTCAAAAATGACATTAAATCTTGCTTTGAGTTACAGTGGAAGATGGGAACTTGTTGAAGCAGTAAAACATATAACCGATGCAGCGATAAAAGGTAAATTAAAAACTGAAGAGATAAATGAAAGTCTAATCTCTCAATTTTTAACTACATCCGGAATGCATGACCCGGATTTATTGATCAGAAGCGGTGGTGAATTTAGAATAAGCAACTTTCTTTTGTGGCAAATAGCTTATTCAGAAATTTTTGTGTCTGATATCTTATGGCCTGAATTTAGATGTAAACACTTATTAGAAGCTGTAAAAGATTTTCAGAAAAGAGAAAGAAGGTTCGGATTAGTTAGTGAACAATTATTGACCAACTACAAAAAAGTTCAGAATGTTAAAACACACTCCAAGAAAGCAGCAAATACTTAGTCTAATTATTTTATTAATAATTTCGTTAGCCCAAGTTGATGCACAGACCCAAAAGGTTAATTATAAAATTCTCGGCATTTCTGTCGTCGGTAATAAATCAGCTGATGCTGCAACTATTATTGCCAATACAGGATTAAAAATTGGTGATGAGATTAGTATTCCCGGTGACCAAACCAATAATGCAATTAAAAGATTATGGAATTTGGGAATATTTCAGGATGCAGAAATTATTATTGAAAAGAAAATTGATACCGGAATTTTCATCCAAATTAAAGTACAAGAATATCCACGCCTTGAAAAATTTGTTTTAAAAGGTAATGATGAGCTTAGCGAAGATAATATCAATAAAAAAATTACAATCGTCCGCGGTCAAACCTTAAAACCACAAGAAATTGTACGGTTGATAAATAAAATTAAAACTTTATATGAAGATGACGGATATCTTAACGCAACAATTATTCCTCATAATTATAATTACTTTGAAGCTGACACTACTGAAAAAGAAATTACTGTGACCTGGCGGGATGAAAAAGATCTCTCCAAGGAATTAAAAACAACTTATGAAGTTGATAAAGCTTCATCTATAAACTCCATAAACAGAATCAAAGAGCGTATACTTGTTTTGCTTGATATAAAAGAAGGCGATGAGATAACAATTCGTAATATTATTTTTAACGGAAACAATGCATTTGACGACGGAACTTTGCGTAGTGAATTTGATGACACAAAAGAATCTGCATGGTGGAAATTTTGGACCTCCCCAAAATTTAAACGTGATAAGTTTGAAAAAGACAAAGAATTACTAACAAAATTTTATAGAAAAAAAGGTTACCGAGATTTTATCGTTCTCCACGATAGTACCGTTTTTTCCGAGGACAAAAAACAAATCGATGTTATTGTTGATGTGTATGAAGGTGATCAATACAAAGTACGTAATGTTATTTGGGAAGGTAATTCAGTTTATCCGAGCGAAGAATTAAATGCAAGATTGGATTTCAAAAAAGGTGATGTCTTTGATTACGAAAAATTTAATCAGAATTTACACTACAATGAGAAGCAAACCGATGTATCATCAATTTATCAAGATACGGGATATCTCGGCTTCCAACTCGATGCAAAAGAAGAAAAATGCGCTAAAGATTCAGTTGATATTAGAGTAAAAATAAATGAAGGGAACCGTTTTAAAATCGGTAAAGTTGATATAACAGGAAATGATAAAACAAAAGATAAAGTAATACGACGGGAGTTATTTACTATCCCGGGAAATTTCTTTAGCCGCGGATATATTTTAAGAAGCATCCAGCAGCTTTCAAATCTTCAATACTTCAATGTGGAACAACTTTATAAAGGAGTGGACTACCGTCCTTCAAACGATAGTACTGTAAATATCATTTATAAAGTTGAAGAGAAATCAAGTGATTATTTAAATGCTTCAATTGGTTACAGCGGAGCTTTTGGATTCAGCGGTGCTGTTGGTTTTACTTTAACAAATTTTTCACTCGCTGAGCCATTCCAAATGGGTGGTGGACAAGTATTAAATTTTAATTGGCAATTTGGCGTTGGTAATTTTTACAGAACATTCTCTCTTGGTTTTACAGAGCCTTGGTTTATGGATACACCAACATCTCTTGGTTTTGATCTTTTTGATACACGGCAAAGATATGTTTACGATCTGCAGCAATCAGGTATAACTTTTAGAGTTGGAAGAAGATTAACCTGGCCAGATGATTTCTTTTATATTATGGGAACGATACGTTTTCAATATAACGATGTAATTGATGGAGCAGGTTATTACCCGACAGGATTAACTAGACAATATTCGCTTGGTACAACAATTTCAAGAACGGATATTGATAATCCTATCTTCCCCTCCAGAGGTTCAAAGTTTTCGTTAAGCGGCGAATTAACCGGTGGGCCATTTTTACCGGGAAATGTTGATTATTTTAAGATTGATTTTAAATCAGAGTGGTATAAATCAATTTTTAATTCTAACAGATTTGTACTTTACACTTCGGCAGAACTCGGTTATATTGGGGAGTTAAAAGATAGAACTCCTATACAACCATTCGAATATTTTTATATGGGAGGCAGCGGATTAATAATTGCTACTACTTCTTTACGAGGTTATGAAGACCGTAGTTTGGGTTTGAGAGACCCCGTAACAAATAATGTTACAGGAAGTAGTGTAATGGCAAAATTTACTTCGGAATTTAGAGTAGCTTTGGCGTTAGAGCCGATTCCGATTTATTTACTTGCTTTTGCAGAAGCAGGTAATGTTTATTTGGATATGAAACATACTGACCTTTTTAATTTGAAACGTTCAGTAGGTGTGGGTGCAAGAATTTTATTGAATCCGATTGGATTAATCGGTTTCGATTACGGATATGGATTTGACAGAAAAAGTGTTGACGGAAATGATCCGCAATGGATTTTTCATTTCCAATTTGGAAAAGGTTTTTAAAAACATTATTAGAGGTTAAAGTGAAAAAATCTATTTTATTTGTACTTATTTTATTTACTGTCTCTGCATTTGCACAGATACAACAAGCTCAAACAACTACTTTAAAACTTGGCTGGGTAGATTCACAGATTATACTAGCTCAGTTGCCGGAAGCTATAAAAGCAAAAGCTGACCTTGAAGGCATGGTATCTAAATGGAGAAAAGATCTTGACAGTATGCAGACCGATTATCAAAAATTTCTTGCAGATAATCAAAAACAAGCTGAGACTATGAAGAAAGAAGAACTTCAAAAGGTTCAACAGAAATTAGCGGAAAAAGAACAAAAATATACACAGTACAATCAAGCAAAATTTGCTCAGCCAAACGGCGAACTCTATCAAAAACAAGAACAATTATTAGCCCCAGTTAAAGAAAAAATATACAAAGCGATTGACGAAATTTCTAAAGATATGGGAATGCAATTTGTTTTTGATAAAGCATTAGACGGAGTTCTTGTAAAAGCTGACCCTGAATTTGATATTACATATAAGGTTCTTGATTTTCTTAAAAGAGGTAAAAAATAATTACCGGAAATAAATTATGAAAAAGCTTGGATTATTTTTATTCGTAATTCTATCGGTTGTATCATCAGTTAAACTTTACAGTCAACCAAAGATTGGTTATGTTGATAGCGATACAATTATGAAACAACTTCCTGAAGCTCAGGATGCACAGAAAAAACTTGATGCAATTATAAAAGATTGGCAGGAAGAACTTTCCAAGATGGAAAGAGATTGGAAAACCAAGTATGATGATTACGATAAACGGAAACTTATTCTTAGCGATCAAAAGCGTGCTGAGATTGAAAAAGAATTAGTTACTCTGGAAAATCAAACTTCCAAGTATAGGCAGGATAAATTTGGAGTTAAAGGCGAACTCTTTCAGAAACAAGAAGAGTTGATGAAGCCGATTCAGAATAGAATTTTTACTGCTATTCAACAAGTTGCAAAAGAAAATGATTATGATTTTATTTTTGATAGAAGCGGCGATATCATCTTTCTCTATGCTAAAGAAGAATATGATGTTACAGCCATGGTGATTGAAAAACTTAAATGAGTTTTTTATGAAGATAAAATTAAAAGAAGCCGCCGACTTAGTCGGCGGTGTCGTTATTGGCGATTCACAAACTGAACTAACCGGAATAGCCAAAATTGAAGAAGCAAAAAAGGGTGATTTAACTTTTCTTTATTTATCAGCGTACGAAAAATTTTTAAATTCAACAGGGGCATCGGCTGTTCTTATCAGTCCTGAATTTAAAAAAACACGGACCGACATCAATTATATTGAAGTAAAAAATCCAAATGTTGCTCTTCAAAAAATTATTATAACTTTCCTTCAGCCAAAAATTAATCTTAAGGGAATAGATAAGACCGCTTCAATTCATGATTCTGTAATAATTGGTAAAAATGTATCGGTTGGTAAAAACGTTGTTATCGAGGCTGGTGCCGTTATCGGTGATAATTCGATTATTTATCACAATTCAGTATTAATGGAGAATGTAAAAGTCGGTTCTAATTGTTTGCTTTATCCTAATGTTTCTGTAAGAGAAAATTGTGTCATTGGGAATAACGTTATCATTCATTCAAATACAGTAATTGGATCTGATGGTTTCGGATATATTCCTGATGAAAAAGGTGTTTATAAAAAAGTACCGCAAATTGGAAATGTTGTTCTTGAAGATAATGTTGAACTCGGTTCTAATGTTTCGATAGATCGTGCTGCATTAGGCTCTACAATAATTAAAAACGGAGTTAAGATTGATAATTTAGTTCAGATTGCTCACAACGTTTCCATTGGCGATAACACAGCAATAGCTTCTCAAAGTGGAATAGCCGGCAGTACAACAATTGGTAAAAATTGTATTCTTGCCGGCCAAGTAGGAATTGTTGGCCACATCGAAATTACAGATAAAGTAATTGTAGGCGCGCAATCGGGTGTATCAAAATCTATTACAAAGCCCGGCAAGTATCGCGGCTCACCTGCAGATGATATGGGTAAAATGCTGAAATTGGAAGCTCATCTAAGAAACGTTCCTGTTTATGCAGAAAAAATTAAAAAGTTAGAAGAAAAAATTGCATCTTTGGAAGAGAAAATTTCTCAATTAATTTCTAAAGGAACCTGATGCTGGAACTTCAACGAACAATCAAAAAACCAGTCTCTATTTCGGGAACAGGATTACACACCGGAACATCATGTACAATGACTTTTAAGCCCGCACCGGATAACTCAGGTATTAAA
The DNA here is from genome assembly GCA_012026935.1 of Melioribacter sp. Taxonomy (GTDB): domain Bacteria; phylum Bacteroidota; class Ignavibacteria; order Ignavibacteriales; family Melioribacteraceae; genus Fen-1258. Next base: position 83,761 of record VEPI01000036.1, read on the forward strand.
TTCATACGGATTGATCTTGGTGGTAAACCTGAAATACCCGCTAATGCTGATTTTGTCGTAGATATTTCGCGAGGTACTACTCTTGGCTTAGGTGATGCAAAAGTTTATACAGTTGAACACGTTTTAGCAGCTGTTGTAGGACTACAAATAGATAATCTTGTTATTGAATTGGATGGAATGGAACCACCGATAGGTGATGGAAGTTCTCTCCCCTATGTAGAAAAATTGTTAGAGTCAGGATTTGTAACACAGGAAACTCCTAAAGATTATTTAGTAATAGACCAGACGGTTGAATACCATAATGAGAAAGAGAAAGTTGATATAGTTGCTTTGCCATTAGATGGTTTTAGAATATCACTAATGGTGGATTATGAAAATCCTTCTCTCGGAAGTCAGCACTCAGGTTTATTCGACCTTGAAAAAGAATTTACTGGCGAGTTTGCACCCGCAAGAACATTTTGCTTTTTGAGCGAAGTTGAAATGCTAATTGACCAGGGATTAATTAAAGGTGGAAATATTGATACTGCTGTTGTAATTATTGATCATGATATTGATGAAAAAGGTTTGTTGCGATTAAAAGACAAATTGAATTTAGACCACGATTTGAAAGTATTCAATGGTTATTTAAATAATAACAAACTTCGATTTAAAAATGAACCTGCAAGACATAAAGTTCTAGATATGATCGGTGACCTTGCTTTGATTGGTGTTCCTATAAAAGCGCAAGTACTTGCTGCTCGTCCCGGTCATAAAGCCAATGTTGAATTTGCAAAAAAGATTAGGCAATTATACCATCAGAAAAAATTTGTTCGCAAGTATCTATTTGTTAAGAAAGAAGGGGTCGTTTTTGATATTAATGCAATACATAGAATTCTTCCCCATCGCTATCCTTTCTTACTTGTTGATAAAATCATTGAACTTCAACTTGATAAAAAAGTAGTGGGAATTAAAAACGTTACCATAAACGAACAATTTTTTAACGGACATTTTCCTGGTCAACCGGTTATGCCCGGTGTTTTAATTATTGAAGCTATGGCTCAAGTAAGCGGTATATTATTATTGAATTCATATTTGGATCCTGAAAATCATCTTGTTTATTTCATGAGTATTAACAATGCTAAATTTAGAAAACCGGTTATGCCCGGAGATCAACTTGTGTTAGAAGCAGAAATGATTGCAGTGAAGAGCGGCAAATATTTTTCGATTAAAGGTTCGGCATACGTAGATAATAACCCCGTTGCAGAAGCTGAATTCATGGCCGCGATGGTACCAAAACAAAATAACACGTGAAATTAAAATTATAAAAATGTCAAATATTCATCCGTCCGCTATTGTAAGTCCCAATGCAAAATTAGGTGAGAATGTAATTGTAGAACCATTCGCATGGATTCATGATAATGTTGAAATTGGAAATGACTGCTGGATTGGTCCTCACGTAATAATTTATGATGGTGCAAGAATTGGTAACGAAGTAAAAATTTATCAAAGCGCATCTGTCTCCCATCAACCGCAAGATAAAAAATATAACAACGAAGAAACTTTCTGCTTCATTGGCGATAAAAGCCGTATACACGAGTTCGCAACTATTCACCGCGGTACAAGTGGAACAGGTAAAACTACTCTTGGAAAAAGTGTTTTGATAATGGCATATGCTCACGTAGCTCATGATTGTGTTATTGGAGATAACTGTATTCTTGCAAATGCAGTTCAGCTCGGCGGCTTTACTCAAGTTGATGACTGGGCAATTATTGGTGGCTCGGTTCCTGTCCATCAATTTGTAAAAATTGGAAAACATGTAATTGTTGGCGGCGGAACAAAAATCGGGAAGGATATTCCACCTTTTATTATGGCTGCCGGTGAACCGATTAAATATTACGGATTGAACTTGGTCGGATTAAAGAGGAGAGGTTTTACTTCAGACCAATTGGAAAAAATAAAAATGATTTATAAAATAATTTACGATTCACATCTAAATTTTTCACAAGCTAAAGAAAAATTAATGAATGAAATGCCTGAAGATATTTTTGCCAAAGAGGTAATTAACTTCATGAATCTGAGTACAAGAGGATTAATTGGTAAATGATTTTTGATAAGCAGATAATAATTGCATTGATATGGTAAACATACATTCCACAGCAATTGTAAGTTCGAAAGCTCATCTTGGTGAAAATGTAACAATCTCCCCCTTTGCTATAATTCATGATGAAGTTGAAATCGGCGACAATACTTTTATTGGTCCCAAAACCGTTGTTTATGATTATACCACGATCGGTAATAACGTAAAAATATTTCAGAATGCCTCAATAGGTCACACCCCGCAAGATCTAAAATTCAAGGGCGAGATTACACACTGTTACATAGGTGATAATTCCATCATTCACGAGTTTGTAACTATTCACAGAGGAACAGCTGCTTCTCTTAAAACTACAATTGGTAAAAATGTTTACATTATGGATTATAGCCATGTTGCACATGATTGTGTTGTTGAAGACAATTGTATTATTGCGAACTTAACTCAAATTGCAGGACATGTTCATATTTATCAAAATGCAGTTATTGGTGGTAACGTAAAAATTTTACAGTTCATGCGTATAGGCAAGTTTTGTATGATTCAAGGTAGCAGAACTATCAATAAGGATATACCTCCATACATTCTGGCCGGAACAGAAGAAGTTCAGTATGGCGGCTTAAATTCAATTGGCCTGCGTAGAAATGGATTTTCTTCGGATCAGATTCAACACATAAAAAAAATATATAATTATATTTTTGAATCTAAACTTAATATCTCTCAAGCGAAAGAAAAGATATCAGCAGAATTTTCTAACGATCCATTTGCAATAGAAATTCTTGCATTTATTAATGAGAGTAAAATCGGAATTATAAGTAAATGATTTGGCATTTTATAGATTCATATGAGAACACAGGCAAGTACAATATGGATTTTGATATTGAACTTGCTAAGAATTGTAAACCAACCGATGCATTTTTTAGAATTTACAGATGGAGTCCTTACTGCATTTCGTTAGGGGCAAACCAAAGTTTTAGCGACATCAACCAGGAAAAAACCAAAGCCGATGGAATTGATATTGTAAAACGTCCGACGGGCGGACGTGCAATACTTCATGCAGAAGAATTAACCTATTCTGTCGTTCTTCCTTTGAATTATGAATTCTCTCCGCGCGAAATATATTTTAGAATCTCCAACGCACTTATGCGCGGATTGGAAATTTACAATCCAGTTCTTGCAAAATCACAACTTGAAGATTACCAGCCAAACTTTCCAAAACTTTTGGAGGAACCATCCGGAGTTTTATGCTTTGCAAGTACGGCAAGAAACGAAGTAAAATTTAACGGTAAGAAACTGATTGGAAGTGCTCAGAGAAAGTTAAATAACGTAATTCTTCAACATGGTTCAATATTGTGCGGGCCATTTCATAAAAAACTTGTTAATTACATTAACTCTGATGCAATTACTAAAAATGAATTATCGTCTGAATTGAATAATAAAACTACAGAGCTCGGATCCATTCTAAATGAGGAAATTGATTACCAGAAATTGAAAACCTGTTTATTGGTTGGATTTGAATTGGAATGGCAGATCAAGTTCGAGCCGATTGTAGAGGCAGTTTCAACATGATCCATAGAGCACAATATTTTAAGCCCTACATTGCAGATAAACCATAGAGTCATACAACCCGGAAAAATTTATAAATCATTTCCATCCCTTCATTCTTAATGTTAAATTTCCCGATAGAAATCGCAGCTATTCACTAACAGATACTTTCTGAAATGAAAAAAATATTGTTTCTATTTTTCATATTGTTTTTAATAAATATTTATGCTCAAGATCAATCCGACCTTGAATTTTTTCTTAGCGGCGCTCAAGTTATGGATATTACCAGCGATGGTTCTAATCTCTGGTTTGCAACAAATGGAAATGGTATTTTCAAATATATACCTAAAACAAATGCCTGGATGCAGTATTCAACTTCATTTGGAAATTTACAGCATGATTTCTTTTATTGCATCGCCGCTAATGAAGATTATGTTTGGGCCGGCTCAACCGATGGTCTTTTTATTTTAGATAAGAAGAATAACTCATGGACAAAAAGAAAATTTGGCCTCGGCGGGCAGTTAGCTAATTGGATTCGTTCATTGGCTTATGATAAATATGAAAAAGTTCTCTGGATCGGACGATTTAAATATCTTACCAAGTTCGATCTGAAAGAAAAAAGATATAGTGATTACGATCTAACTGTTAAAGGAAACGAAAAGACTAACACAATTAAATCTATACAAGTAGATGGCGACTCTCTTGTATGGTTTGGAACAGAAGCCGGTTTACACAAGTATGATAAATCAAAGGACCTTAACAATAAAAATTCATTAACTTTTTATGACACTAAATACAATTACTTTGAAGGAGAAGGCGAGCAAGTTTCCATTACATCAATTTTATTCGAAAGAAAATTTGTCTGGATCGGACTCGATGAATTTGTTACACCGGAACGCCCTGAATTCAATCTTGGCGGTTTGTTCCGTTTCAATAGAAAAAATGATTGGCTCCGATTTGACGACTCAAAAGGTTTGCCCGCAAATGGTATTTATGATTTAGAACGAACCGGTAAGTATATTTGGGTGTCGTTATATCAGTTTGGTAAAAACACAAAGGAAACTTTTGGAAGAGGAATTGTTTTGATAGACAGAATGACAAATCAAATAATTCCAATTCGCGATGATCGGATTCCGCAAACAGTTTACTCTATCTTTTTCGATGGAACAAAATTGTGGCTCGGAACAGAATCCGGACTGATTAAAGTTAATTTCTTCAATAAGCTTGCACAGTGGGTAGGAACTCGTAGCAGTGCTAAAAGCGGAGTGAAAAAATGATGAACGTCTCATTCAAAAAATTGAATTCACTTAAAAACAATTTTTTCGGAAAACGTGTTGCCATCATCGGCGATCTTATGCTTGATTGTTATTTCTGGGGAGGTGTTTCAAGAGTTTCACCGGAAGCACCTGTTCCTGTTGTGGAAGTTGATGAAGAATTTTTCCGCTTCGGTGGTGCAATGAATGTAGCATATAATATTTTAAAACTCGGCGGTACTCCCTACCCTATCGGTGTAATTGGAAATGACAATGACGGAAAAATTATTCGTAAACTGATGAAGGAAACAGGAATAACCGATAAAGGAATTGTAATTGATCCGAAGCGGCCAACTACTGCAAAGACAAGAGTTATTGCGGATAAACAACACATTGTAAGAATAGATAAAGAGAAAACAGCAGCAATATTACCGACAATAGAAAGGAAAATATTAGGATTACTTAAAAAAGAACTAAATAAACTTGATGCAATTATTCTTCAAGATTATAATAAAGGTGTGCTTACCGGAAATTTAATAAAACAAATCATTAAGCTTGCAGACAGCACAAATATTATTGTAACCGTTGATCCTAAATTCATGAATTTCTTTTCATATAAAAATGTAACTGTTTTCAAGCCGAACAGAAAAGAAACAGAAGACGCTTTTGGAATCAGAATTAAAACAGAAGAAGATATTACTAAAGCCGGGTTTAGACTGCTTGAACAGCTCAATTGCAAAAACGTACTACTTACATTGGGTGAAAAAGGAATTGCACTTTTCGAAAAAGGAAAACCCGAGAGAAGAGTTCCTACCATTGCAAGAAAAGTTTCTGATGTATCAGGTGCAGGCGATACTGTCATCTCTACGTTAACAATGGCGCTTAGTGCAGGTGCAGAAATTTTTGATGCCGCATATTTAGCTAACTATGCCGGCGGTTTGGTTTGCCAGGAAGTTGGAATCGTTCCGATAGAATTAAATACTTTGTTTAAAGCAGTGTCTAAAGAGTTAAAATGAGTAACATAAAAAACATTAACGAGCTTGCAGAAATCAGAAATGAACTGAAACTGCAAAACAAAAAGGTTGTATTTACAAACGGGGTGTTTGATATTTTACACGCCGGACATGTAGATTATTTAACCAAGGCCAAAGCCAAAGGCGATATCTTAATTGTGGCAGTTAATTCCGATTCATCCGTAAAAAAAATTAAAGGAGAACTTCGGCCAATTGTACCGCAGGGTGAACGGGCTTTTATTATTTCTTCACTCAAACCGGTAGATTATGTTGTAATTTTTAATGAAGAAACTCCATATGAAATAATTAAAAAAATTATTCCCGATGTGTTAGTTAAAGGCGGTGATTGGCCTGTAGAAAATATTGTAGGAAGAGATATTGTTGAAGCAAATGGCGGAAAAGTTGAAACAATAGAATTTATTAATGACCGTTCTACCACCAACATAATTAAAACAGTTCTTGAAAGATTCAAGAAGTAATGGCTGACCAAGAAAAAAATATTACTGATGATGTTAAACAGACAAATACTAAAGTTAAAAGAAGTCTGTTTCGTAAAATTGTAAATGTTTTCATCGGCATTTTTTTAGGATTAATATTACTCTCTTTAATTCTTCTCGGTTATACACAAACAAAAACATTCAGAGAAACACTCCGCGAGAAAATTATTTCATTAGTTAATGAAGAAATCAACGGTAAATTAAATATTGAAAAATTAAACGGTACTATTTTTACATCTCTCTTTCTGCAAAATACATCTGTGCTGGTTGGCAATGATACTCTCTTCTACGCAAGAAATGTTGAACTTAAGATTAGTCCTTTACAGATATTATTAAAAAAGATTTACGTTAGAAAAATTCTTCTGGAAGACGTTAAGATTGCAATGCTTCAAGATTCCACCGGAGCTTGGAATTTTTCCAAATTAATAAAACCAAAACCGGAGGACACCACAAAATCATCATTCCCGTTTTTTGTTCAGGTAAATGATTTACAACTGCATAATGTTCAATTCATCCGTCAGTCTTATACTAATTATAAATCGCAGCAAAGTTATCCGACAATGAATATGAATGATCTTCGAATAAATAATTTACACTTTAACGCTCAAGCCTTTGTTGATGTTGATAACTCCAATTATTTACTAATCTTAAAAGGACTGTCCTTCAAACCAAATCTTACTCGTTTTAATTTGAAAAATATTTCGGGCGAATTTGCAATAGCTAAAAATTTTGCTAGTATTAATAATCTCTATTTTTTAACAGACAGCAGTGAATTAAAGTTAAATGCCCGGATTGATAGTCTAAATTTATTTGGAAAGGTTCAGTTAGAAGATTTTAAAAATTATCCGGTTACAATTAATGCAAATGCAAAATCCTTCAACTTTGATGATCTCTCATCATTTATAGGAAGTACTGAAATATTAAAGGGTAATCCCTCGATGGAATTAAAAGCCCGCGGAAAGTTTGGCAATTTCAAAATTGAAAAACTTGCAGTTGATTACCGCAATACACACTTCAGGATTGAAGGTAAAGTTTTACATCTCAATTCACCCCGCGATTTATTTATTCAGGCTAAGGTTTATGAAACTGATTTTAGTTACGAAGATGTTAATGCTCTGCTTCCAACTTTGAAATTACCAGAGTACGCTTTGCTTCATATGACAGGGATTAATATTGAATTTGACGGGCAGCCAACAAATTTCAAAACAAAGTTTTTAGGAAATATTGAGAATGGTAAAGTTTCATTTGATGCTTCTATAAACGTTAGTTCTAATCCAATTACTTATAATATCAACTTTGAAACGAATGAATTAGATCTTGCACCTGTCATAAAAACGAATACTTCTTTAACCTCCAAAGGAAGTTTAATCGGGAAAGGGGTCTCGCCTGCTGATATCAATGCTGATTTTAAATTCAATGCCAACAATTCATCATTTAATGGTCATCCGCTCGACAAATTTACTGTAAATGTTAATGCTGCAAATAGGATTATGGATTTAAGTGTTGATGGACTTAGTAACAATGCGAGCGCCCTCGTAAAAGGTAACATTTCATTTGATAAGGATACAATACCTTCATACAATTTAGTTGGTCAGTTAAAGAAATTAAATCTTGCTACTTTCTTAAAAGATCAGAAGTATGACAGCAATTTGAATTTTTATTTTTCTGCCGACGGTAAAAATTTTGATCCTGATAAACTTACCGGTTCATTTTCATTTGGCGTAGATTCTTCGCGCTTCCGAGGTAAAAAAATTGATTACTCGAATATTCAATGTGTTTTCAAAAAAGATCTGCTTAACCGCGAAATATTACTTACTTCAGACTTTGTTGATTTCAAAATTGACGGTGACTTTTCACTTAAAAAAGCTATCTCTCTTATTTCATACGAAACAACAACTATTAGCGGCATAATTGCAAAAAAAGTCAGCGAATTAAATCCCATTTCTATTGTCAGTAATCAACAAAGTAATATAGAGATTGATACTGCTGTACCAGATATAGTTAATGAGAATCTAAAATTTAATTATGATTTTAAGTTTAAGGATTTCGAATTAATAGCAATGCTTCTTGGAAATGACCAGCTTGATATTTCCGGTAACGGCAAAGGGATTATTAAAAACGAAAATGGAAATTTCTCAGTCTCGAACGAAATGAAATTGGATTATTTAGTAATGATGCAAGATAAAACTACAATTTATCTTTCAGATATTGATTCCGATATTAATTTCACGCGTGATAACAATTCACTCTCTTTTGATAAATTATTCGGGACTGCCTCATTGACCGGAAAACGATTCTATTCCGGCAGTAATATAAAATCAATTTCTGCTGATATAACATTTAATCAGAGTAAATTATTTTTCAGCGGATCTGCAAATATTGAAGATATGATTTTTGCCGAAGCCGACGGCATGATTAACATGACTCCGAATGAACAATTACTTTCTCTTAATAAGTTATCTGCTACTTATGACGGATTAGAGTGGTCGAACAAAGACACTGTAAAAATTCTTTTTAATCCCGACTTCTTCAAAATACTTCAATTCACTGTTCAGCATGATACATCAACAATTAATCTTGACGGAATAATTGAACGATCGGGAAATCAAAATTTGAACATTACAGCAAGCCGGATTTCAGGTAATCTATTGGAAAGATACTTATTGGGTTATAAAGATAACTTGCTAATTGCAAACGGATCCTTGAATGGAAGGATTGAAGGTAGGTTAGAAAATCCGGTAATGAAAATTTTATTTGATCTTAAAGATTTACAAATCTCTTCTTCAAAGCTTGGAAGTATAAAAGGATCATTAAATTATTCAGATAAAAAACTAACGACTGACTTTGAATTTCTTGACTTGAATGCAAATGAACAAAAACCTTTGCTTACACTTAAAGGTAGCTTGCCAATAGACTTAAGCTTAGCAAATGTTAGTAAACGATTTGTTGATAACGAACCCTTTAGTATTAAACTAAAGTCCGATAATTTTGATTTAAGTTCACTTGGCAGAATAATTCCAGGAATTACGGACCAGAGAGGAATTCTTTTTGCTGATGTTGATCTCAGCGGATCATTTAAGGATCCGATTTTTAAGGGGTTCATTAATTTAACCGATGGACGTTTTAAATCACTTTACAATAATTTAGATTACAGCTGTTCTGCAAAAATTCATTTCGAGAATCAAGAAATGAAACTGGATGATATGACTTTATCTAATGCAGGCGGCTCAAAATATTCCGGTACCATTTACGGAGCGGGCGGAATTTCATTCAACGGATTCAGTCTGAAAGATATGGATCTTCATTTCAATGGTAATCTTGCAGTGCTTGGACAACAATCGCAGATGGTTAGCCCTAATTTCTATGGTGATCTAATAATTGGGAGTGATGGCGATTGGATTTTGAGCAAACCAGGCAATCGAATTCTGTTCAAAGGAAATTTCTTAATGGAGAATACCGATTTGGTTTATACAACTCAACAGGCTAACGGTGAATTACAAAATAAGAATTTCAATTTTATTTTTATTCAGGACTCTACAAAAATTGATCGTGAGTTAGCACTTTTTCAGAAAGTTTTATTAAAAGAGAAAGCGCTACAGGAACAATCGTTTCTGAAGACAGAGAAACCTCTCAACTTTGATTACGAGATCGGAATAAGTGCAGATAATAGTGCAAAACTTGTCTTTATACTTTCTCAGGCTGCTAATCAAAAACTATTTGTTGAAATGCGCGGCGATTTGAAATACTCAAGTTATGGCGGAGAGTCAAGAGTGCAAGGTGCGTTCGAACTTTTACAAGGTTCAAAATTAGAATTCTTTAAAACATTTGAAGCAACCGGATTTATCCGTTTTGAAAACGACGTTACAAATCCATATTTAGATATTGTTGCAACTTATACCAGCGATTATATAGACCCTCGAGGCGATGGTAAACCTCAAGATGTTGCCATTAAAATTAAAATTAAAAGCCCCCTTTCCGAATTAGGAAAAAGTTTAGCCGGGAATACGGAGAGTATTGGTGTTTATGTTGGAACTAGAAATATTCAAAACAACATTAGAGATGCCCGTTATGATTATGCCGATGCCTTTTCATTTATTCTTATCGGTAAATTTAAGGATGATCTAACAGCTCAGGATAAAGCACAAGTAGCAGGACAAACAAATGCAATTGGAAGTACTGCAACTTCATTTTTAGGATCTGTTTTAACAAATTTCTTAAACTCACAGGTTGGAGATCTTGTAAACAATATCCAGATCAATCAATCCGGCGAGTACACAAAATTTTCACTTTCAGGAAGGATACAAAATCTCCGGTATAGTTTTGGCGGTACAACGGAAGTCTTTCAAAATATAAATAAAGCAAACATTAAAGTTGAATATCTTTTTAATCCTAAATTTTTAATTAGGCTTGAAAGAAAAGATCCCATTGTTACTTCATTTGGCTTGGATGAAAAAATAAATGAAATGGCTCTTAAATATAAATTCGAATTTTAAATGAAAAAAGAAATCAAAGCATTTTTTAAAAACCATCCTTCCTTAAAACTCAAGTCGAAAGAACTTGCAAAAAAATTAAATGCAACCGATGAATACGCTTACGCTGAACTGAAACATTTCCTTCATGCACTAGCAGATGAAGGATTCCTTCAGAAAGAAGGTAAACGTTATCAACTGAATAAGTTCGATACAGGAAAATTGGTCGGTACTCTTCAAATAATTAACGGCGGCGAGTATGGATTTGTTTTGCTTAAGGACAAACAGATAAAAGACATTTTTGTAGCGGGGAAAAACTTAAATACCTCTTTTAATGGAGATACAGTTGAAGCTGTATTAATTGCATCACGCCGCGGTAAAAGTTTGGAGGGAGAAATTGTTCGTGTTATTGAAAGAAAGCGAAATGAAATTGTTGGAACTTTACATAAAAGTAAATCATTTTATTTTATTGCACCGGATGACGATAAAATCCACCGTGATATTTATGTCCCTTCCGATAAATTAAGCGGTGCAAAAGAAGGTGAAAAAGTAGTTGTCGGCGATATTGAGTGGAAAGCTCCACTTCTAAATCCTGAAGGTAGAGTAATTGAAATTTTAGGGAAAGCAGGAAGTTACGATGCTGAGATTGCATCAATTGCGCGCGAATTTGGTTTGACATATAAATTCCCCAAAGCAGTTTTAAGTGAAGCAGAATTATTTACGGATATAATTCCTCAAACCGAAATAAACAGCCGTGTAGATTTTCGTAATAAAACAGTTATCACCATTGATCCCGAGGATGCAAAAGATTTTGATGATGCAGTTTCAATAGAAGTACTCCCTAACGGGAATAACTTAATAGGAATTCATATTGCAGACGTAAGTCATTACGTTCGACAAGGTACCGAGCTTTACGATGAAGCTCTAGAGCGCGGGACAAGCGTTTATATTGTCGGCAAAGTTATTCCAATGCTTCCCGAAAAATTATCTAATAATATCTGTTCATTAGTCCCGTATAAAGACCGGCTTACTTTTTCCGTTATTGTCGAAATGACGCCGCGCTGTAAAATAGTTTCTTATGAAATTCAGAAAACTATTATTAACAGTAAGAGAAGATTTACTTACGATGAGGTTCAGGAAATTATTGAGAGCGGTAAAGGTGATTTTAAGGATGAGATCATACGGTTAAATCAAGTCTCAAAAACTCTCCGTGAAAAAAGGATGAAGAAAGGAAGTATCAATTTCTATTCACCCGAAGTTAATTTTATGTTGGATGAGAATGGTGTTCCCATCGAAATAAAGATTAAGGAAGTCCGTGAAAGCCATAATCTTATTGAAGAATTGATGTTATTGGCAAATCAAATAGTTGCAGAACATGTTAAGGCAAAAGCGAACAAAAAAGCTATTCCTTTTGTTTATAGAATACATGATTTGCCGGATAAAGAAAAGATAATTGAGTTCTCAAGATTTGTTAAATCTCTTGGTTACCATTTCGATCCTAATTCTGCCAACAAATCAGCTCAGTTTCAGTTGTTGTTAGAGGAAGTAAAAGGAAAAGAAGAAGAAGCAGTTGTTAATGAGATTGCAATTCGATCAATGGCTAAGGCAGTTTATTCAACAAAAAACATTGGACATTATGGACTTGGTTTTAGGTATTACACACATTTCACATCACCTATACGGCGCTTCCCCGATCTCATTGTCCATCGTTTGATATTTGATTATAATCAGGAGAAGCTAGGGAAAAATTTATCACTGGAAGAATTAGAAGAAATTTGTGATCATGCATCAGCTCAAGAAAGGAACGCTGTAAATGCTGAGCGTCTTTCTGTAAAATTGAAACAAATTGAGTATTTGAAAAGTAAAGTAGGTGAGGATTTTCACGGAGTTGTTTCCGGCATTACACACTTCGGAATTTTTATTGAACTAAGTCATACGCTTGCGGAAGGATTGATAAGATTAAGAGATATGAATGATGACTATTATATTTTTGACGAAAAAAATTATTCAATTATAGGAAAAAGAACAGGAAGAAAAATCCGTTTGGGTGATAAAGTGAGTGTTAAACTTGTTCGCGTAGATCAGGAAAAACGCGAAATTGATTTTGTTTTACTTTCAGACTAAAGTCTTAAAAGGTGAATTATGAAAAATACATTTAGAACAATTTTAATATATACATTTTTCTCAACAGCCCTATTTGCTCAGTTTGGTCAAAATAAAGTAAATTATAAAGATACTGAGTGGTTCTACATTCAGACCAAACATTTTGATATTTATTTTACTGTTGGAGGAGAAAAGATTGCGGAATTTACAGCTTCAGCATCTGAAGATGCTCTTTCGAGAATTCAAAAGGATCTGAACTACCAGCTAAATAATAGAGTCTCACTAATTGTTTATAACAGCCATAATGATTTTCAAGAAACTAACGTTACCGATGAATATACAGGAAAAGGTACAGGCGGTTTTACAGAGCCATTTAAAAATCGTGTTGTATTCCCTTTCGAAGGTTCTTATAAAAAATTTCAGCATGTTATTGCCCACGAGTTAGTACACGCAGTGATGCGAGATATGTATTTCGGCGGAACTATTCAGAATATTATTTCAAAAGGGATTACTCTTCAGGTTCCCACTTGGTTTATGGAAGGAAGCGCTGAATATCTTTCGCAGGGCTGGGAAACCAATACAGATATGTTCATACGTAATTCTATTATTAGCGAAACCCTTCCTGATATAAATCAGCTTGATGGATATTTGGCATACCGCGGCGGTCAATCCGTATTCAGATATATTGCTGATACTTACGGCAGACAAAAAGTCGGAGAGATTATAAGCAAAATTCAAAATTACGGTACACTTGAGCAAACACTCAAAGCAGCTATTGGTATTGGAATAGAAGAATTAAATGAAAGGTGGAAAAAAAGTTTAAAGAAACAGTTCTGGCCTGATATTGCTGTTAAACAAGATCCAGATGAACTTTCTAAAAGATTAACCGATAATAAAAAAATTGGAGGATTTTATAATACTAGCCCTGTTCTTTCACCGCAAGGTGATAAAATTGCATTTATCTCGGACCGTGATATTTATCTAGATGTGTATATTATGGATGCGCAGGATGGAAAAGTTCTTAAAAAAATTGTTGAAAGCGGAAAGACTACCGACTTTGAAGAGTTAACTGTTCTTCACCCTTCATTAACATGGTCTCCTGATAATAAACGTATTGCTCTTTCTTCAAAATCGGGAGGATATGATGTAATTACAATTATTGATGCAGAGACTGAAATTAGTTACGAGCTTCCTTTCAAACTACCCGGCATTGAAACAATTAATTGGTCGAGAGACGGAAATAAATTAGCTTTTATAGCTTACAACTCTCAGCAATCAGATGTTTACATTTATGATTTTTCAACTAAGAATCTTATAAACCTAACTGATGATATTTTTAGCGATACTGATCCGATATGGACACCGGACGGGAAAAAAATTATTTTTTCATCCGACCGTGATAACGATTTAAAACAGACTACACCTACAGCGGACTTCCAAATGTTTAATCACCCATTTAAGCAACTCGATATTTACTCAATTGATATTGAGACAAAAAATATTGAACGCATTACGGATTGGAAATATAGTGATGAAAAATCTCCGGCAATTTCTTCCGATGGTAAAGAATTATTATTTGTGTCTGATAAAAATGGTATAAATAATATTTACAGAATAAAGATTGATTCGATAGAAAATAATTTATCACCTATTCCAAAAGCACTTCCAATAACTAATTCTCTTAGCGATCTTGGTCAGTTATCACTTTCATACGACGGTAAAAAATTAGTTTTTGCTGCTCTTTATAATTTGGGGTATAACATTTTTATGCTGAACAATCCGTTCGATATGAAACTTGAAACCGATTCTCTTAAGTATACCGATTATATGAAATCAATTGTTTCTGCAAAAAATAAAAATGAAGAAAAATCTTCATTTCAAACAATTACTTTGAAAGACTCTACCGACCAGCAAAAGGCAGCAATTGCTGATTCAACAAATCAAAAAACAAAAATATTTGTAGGACAATTTGAGAAGGATAAAAAATCTGTTAATGATTCTACACAAACCGATTATAGTAAATATGTTTTTGTACACGATCCGGCAGAAAGCGACAGTGCAAGAATTGAAAAAAGAAATCAGATTTTCCGCGAGACTTTGGATAAGAACGGCAATTTTCTAGTCAACAGATATAAAGTAAATTTCTCACCGGATTTAATTTACGCCAATGCCGGTTACAGTACTCTTTACGGATTATTAGGTACAACCGTTCTCTCATTCAGCGATGTTTTAGGAAATCATCGCTTAATTGGTCAAACAAGTTTGCAGGTTGATATTAAGAACAGCGATTACGGATTAGCTTATTACTATTTAAAAGAGCGGGTTGATTTTGGTATTCAAGCATTTCATACAGCAAGATTTCTTTACAGGGATTCAAATTTAGGTTCAGAATTATACCGGTTCACTAATTTCGGTTTAATCGGTATGGCAAGTTATCCATTAGACCGCTTTCACAGAATGGACTTCGGTTTAAGTGTATTAAGTGTTAGTGCAGATAATTTGGATAATTCATCTGTCCCTTCCGATCATAACACATATATATTACCTTCATTTAGTTTTGTCCAAGACAATGTATTGTGGGGATATACTTCTCCAATAGAAGGAACGCGCTATTCACTTACTTTATTTGGTGATCCGGGATTTAGCCGAAGCACTCAAAGTTTTTATTCTTTAGTATTCGATTACAGAAACTATTTCCGTTTTTGGTTCGATAACGGATTTGTATTCAGACTTTCCGGCGGAATTTCCGGCGGTGCAAATGCACAGAGATTTTTTATCGGCGGAACCGAAAATTGGATTAATAGAACATTCGCAACCGGCGGTATTCCAATATCCAATGCGAATGATTTTGCATTTTTAACCCCTGCTCTTCCTTTACGCGGTTATGATTATGCCGAACAATTAGGCACTAAATACGGCTTACTGAATTTAGAATTACGTTTACCAATTATTCGATATTTATTAACCGGCGGGTTACCGCTTTTCTTCCAGAATATTTTGGGCGTTGCTTTTGTTGACGTCGGTTCTGCTTGGGATAACACAAGCAAATTACAATTAATTGGTAAAGATGAGAATGGAGAAGCCGTAACAAAAGATCTATTGATTGGTACGGGTGTTGGTTTTAGATTATATATGTTGTTCTTATGGAGATTGGATATTGCTTGGAAATTTGATTTAAATAAATTTTCTTCACCACGTTATTATTTATCAATCGGATTAGATTTTTAGAAGAAGTAGATCATTTTATGATTTACTTCTTTTCACTACTGTGAGAATCAGATTTTTTTTCGATCGGTTTAGTTGTAGACTTCTTATAATCGGTTTGATAGAAACCGCTTCCCTTAAATATCGGTATTGAACCCGCGCCAATTAACCTTTTAATATGCCCTTTACACTTAGGACATATTGTTAAATGTTCTTCAGAAATTCTCTGAAAATGCTCAAACGTATAACCGCAGTCTAAACATTTATAATCGTATGTAGGCATTTTCTTCCTTAAATAATAATTTTCAAAAACATTGAACGAAAAAATAAACAGTGAGATTAACAAATCAAACTTCTATTTTGTTAACCATTTTTTTTGCATATTTGTTCAAAATAATTTTGGACCATGAAACTTAGAATCTTATTCCTGCTGGCAATCTCTGTATTACTTAATAGCTGCCTAAATTACACACAGGTAACAACTATCAAAACAGATGGATCCGGAAGTATGTTCATCCATTATTGGATGAAATGGGCTACATCAAAAGATTCATCGGTTGTAGAACAGCTTGGGATTTTCAGCAAAGATTCTGTCTTTAAGGAATTTTCTTCTGAATACAGTTCCATAACAAATGTTGAAGTATATAAAGATCCCGCAGACAGCAGTATTCATGCTAAAGTAGAACTCAACTTTAATAGTTTGGATTCATTAAATCTTACACCTGCATTCCGTAAGTCTGAATTATCCATTAAAGATGGACCCAAAAACACAAAGATATTTTCTCAGTTTATTCCATCAATAGCAACAGGTTTTGGGTTTGAAAGCAAAAATTTTTCAATTTCTTACATTTATTATTTACCCGGTGAAATATTAAGTCATAATGCTACTGAAGTTGACAGAAATAAACTCACATGGAAATACTCATTAGATGAAATCGGTACAGGTAAATATATAACTGCTACCTACCGCGCATTCAAACTAAAAGAAACTCCAACTTGGATATTTATTTGTGCTCTATTTGTATTAGTGGTAGTTATAATTTATTTATTCAGTAAAAGGATGAAATAACCTTCGTATTACAAGCAAACTCTAACGCTCTTAAGTTGACAACCCTTTTTGATTTCTTTATATTTGGCCACCATTTTTAGAAATAGGATCTGATTTTAAGCTTTGGAGCAGCAACCGTTTATATTTTCCGGTACTTCCAATAGGGAACTTACCCTTAAAATCTGCAATTACCTGAATTTAGCCCAAGGTACTATAGACGTAAGAAAGTTTAGTGATGGTGAAATCTGGGTTAAGTTTATGGAAAACATTCGTGGTCGTGATGTGTATATCGTACAGTCAACACATCCGCCGGCAGAAAATCTAATGGAATTACTGATCACGATTGATGCTGCAAAACGGGCGTCTGCTACTAAAGTTACTGCAGTTATACCATATTTTGGTTATGCCAGACAGGATAGAAAAGATCAGCCAAGAGTTTCTATTAGTGCAAAACTTGTTGCAAATTTAATTACGGTTGCCGGCGCAGATCGTGTTATAACAATGGATTTGCATGCTGCTCAAATTCAAGGATTCTTTGATATACCATTTGATCACTTATATGCTTCTCCGGTTTTCACTGGATTATTTAAAGATTTGCCAAAAGATTTAGCAGTAGTTTCTCCCGATATCGGAGGAATAAAACTTGCCCGTTCTTATGCAAAAAGATTAGATGCAGGTTTAGTTGTTATTGATAAAAGAAGACCAAAACATAATCAAGTTGAAGCCATGAATATTATTGGAGACGTAAGCGGTAAAAATGTTCTTATTGTTGATGACCTAATTGATACTGGCGGGACTTTTGTTGCTGCAGTTAATACATTGAAAGAAAAAGGTGCTAAAGAAATTTATGGTGCCGTTACACATCCCCTGCTTTCAGGCGATGCTATAAAAAAAATTGAGGGTTCTGCAATTACTAAATTATATGTAACTGACAGTATTCCTTTAAAAAATGAACTTAGTAAAAAGATCGTTGTTAGAACTGCATCGGGTTTATTAGCTGAGGCAATTGTTCGTTCACACAGAAACGAATCTATAAGTTCACTATTTGAAATTGATAAAAATTAGAAAAGAAATTATTTCAGGAGATAATTAAGCAATGTCAGAATTATTAGTACAAGCAAACGCAAGACCTCTCACTACAAAAGGTGCTGTTAACCAATTGAGAAGAGACGGTAACGTTCCGGGAATTTACTATGCAAAAGGCGTTGATCCGATTGCAATATATATAACTGAACGTAATCTTAAACCCCTTGTTTTCACATCTGAGACACACATTATCAATCTTAAAATAGATGATGGCGAAGAGAGAAAATCAATATTAAAAAATATTCAGTTCGATCCTGTTACAGACAGAGTAACACATTTTGATCTTCTGGGTATATCTGCAGATCAAGAAATCGAAATTGAAGTACCTGTCATTCTTGAAGGACAAGCTGTTGGTGTCCGCGAAGGCGGTATTGTTCAACATACTATTCACAAATTGAGCATCTCGTGTTTACCGGGAGATATTCCGGAACATATTGTAATTGATATTTCCGAGTTAAGTTTAGGAAAATCCGTGCACATTCGCGATCTTCATTTTGATAAAGTAAAATTCTTGCAGTCAGAAAATCAAATAATTGTTTCCGTTGTTATGCCGCGAGCAATTGTTGAACCAACACCTGCAGAAGTTGTTCCGGGTGAAGAGAAAGTTGAACCTGAGGTTATTGGCAAGGGTAAACCAACTGACGAAGAAGAAGAAGAGGAATAAATTAAGTTTGCATAGTATTGTAGGATTAGGAAATCCAGGCAAGAGATACGATTTTACCAGGCACAACGTAGGTTTTCAAATACTTGATCTGTTTGCGGAAAAAAATAAAATAAAATTTAAAACCTCTAAAAAGGATTATTTTTATTCGGAAGGTCTGTTTAGATCTTCCGATTTTTTTTTGGTAAAACCTACAACTTACATGAACTCAAGCGGTGTTGCGGTTTCAGATTTTGTTAATGAGTATTCTATTGATTTGAAAGACCTCTTAATTGTTTACGACGATGTAAATCTTCAACCGGGACAAATTAGATTAAGAAAATCCGGAAGCGACGGTGGTCATAACGGAATCAAATCAATTATTTATCATCTTCAGTATGATACTTTCCCCCGTTTGAGATTTGGTATAGGAAGTGAATTTGAAAAAGGTGATATGGCTGAATTTGTTCTAGCAAAATTTAACAATAACGAGACGAATTTAGTTAAAGAAAGCTTGGGCTTCGCGGTTGAATTAATTGAACAATTTATTACCGGGGGTTATAAATCAATGTTGGATTTTTTCAGTAAACAAATAAAAGATAAGAATACCGACGAAAACCTAAATATTGACGGTAATTAACTTTAAAAGAACTTTAATTAAATATTGCACCACTACATAAATAATCATATTTTTTGAGCCCAAATTATAAACCCTGCTTCCCGAATAAATCGGGAGGCCATTAGACCATAGGGAGGTGAAGTAACAATGCGTAAAAGAACCTACGAAAGCGTTATCATTATTAACGCTGCTCTCGAAGACGATCAAGTCGAAACAACAATCTCACGAATGCAAGAAACAATTACTACACACGGCGGAGAACTTATTGAGGTGGATAAGTGGGGTAGAAAACGTCTTGCATATCCTATCAAAAAAGCTAAAAGCGGTTACTATGTTGTGTTCAGATTCAGCGCAACAACTGATCTGGTTGCAACACTTGAACGTAATTACAGGTTGGATGAAAATATTATAAGATATTTGACCATTCAACTGGATAAATTTGCACTTGAAGCAATTGCAAAACAAAAAGAAGCTTCTAAAAATGCAGAACTGAATGCTCAAGAAGCTCAAACTAAAGTAACTGAAAGCCAAGTATAATTTAATATTAAGATAAGTAACGGAGGAAATGATGGCTGAACTTAAGATGCCAGAACTAAATAGTGTTATTGTTGCAGGTAACTTAACTAAAGATCCTGTATTCAGACAAACTTCAAACAGTACACCTGTAGTAAATTTCCATGTAGCTGCTAACAGACGTTATAAAGACAGCAGTAATCAATGGCAGGAAGATGTTTGTTATGTTGGTGTTGTTGCTTGGAATAAATTAGCCGATAGTTGCAGAGATCGTCTTAAAAAAGGAAGTGCAGTTTTAATTGATGGAGAACTTCAAAGCAGAACTTTCAAAACTGATGACGGTAAAAACAGAACTATCGTTGAAATAAAAGCAAAGAGAATTCAATTCTTAAATAAATTTAGCAAAACCACCACCAACGGTGAAGATGTTATTGTAGAATCCGATGAAGCAGATTATGAGGATAATTCATTCGATAAATTTTTAACTGATGAGGAATCCGACTTAATGAAAGGGAGTAAAGCATGAGGCCGACACAACAAAGAAATAACGGGATGAAAACTCAGAAAAAAGTTAAAAGAATAATTGATAGTTATATTGACTACAAAGAATCGAAACAACTTCAGAGATTTCTAACCGATCAAGGTAAAATAATTCCTCGCAGAATTACCGGACTAACAGCGAAACAACACAGAGAATTAGTTCAGGCAATTAAGAGAGCAAGACAATTAGCAATTTTGCCATTCGTTTCAGAAGCAGTTAAGTAGGAGAGATAAGATGAAAGTAATATTAAGAAAAAATTTCGATCAGCTTGGAAAAGTTGGCGACGTATTAACTGTAAAAGACGGTTATGCCAGAAATTATTTAATCCCCCGTCAAATTGCTTATCAAGCAACAAAAGGAAATATTTTAGCACTTGAAGAAGAAAAGAAACAGATCACTAAAAAAGAAGCAAAGGAATTAGAAGCTGCTCAAAAATTTGCGTCCGATCTTGAAAAAGTATCTATTACTATTCCCGTTAAGGTCGGCGAAGAAGATAAGATTTTCGGAACGGTTACAAACCAAATGATCTCTGATTCATTAAAAGAAAAAGGGTTTGATATTGAGAAGAGAAAAATTGAAATAACAGAACCGATCAAATCACTTGGAATTTACAGTGTTTCTATAAAACTTCACCCGAGTGTTTCTGCTACAGTTAAGACTTGGGTTGTAAGAGAATAGATAAAAATATTTTATTGCCCCGATTATTTTTCGGGGTTTTATTTAAGCAATATTTTAACACTAATTTTAAAACTAAAAAACATATACCAGAATGAAAGAGCTAAGATTTAGAATCATTTTGATTGTAGGCGCAATTGCTCTCTGTTTATACTTACTCTATCCTACTTACAAAGACTATCAGAACACTAAGACAGTTATTGCTCAGGTAGAAGGATTACAGCCAAGTATTAAAAAGAACAATCCCTCACTCACAAATGCTCAGATCAAAGATATTATTGCATCTAAGAAAGACAGCATTCTAACAAACAATCCTGATTATCGTTCAGCCAGAGAAAAGAGAATGAAACTTGGTCTCGATCTCCAGGGCGGAATGTATCTTGTAATGGAAGTTAACACTGCTAAGCTTTTAGAAAAATTAGCAAGGGATCCCGATGATCAATTCAAACAAATCTTAAAATTATCAGAAGCTGAATCTAAGGATTCCGATGAAAATGTTGTCTCCATTCTTGAAAGAAAGATGAAGCAACAAGGAATAAGGATGAGCAGATATTTCGGTTCGATCCGTGAAGATGATGCTGTAATTACTTCAAAACTGCTTCAGCAGGAATCGGATGCTGTAACAAGAGCGATAGAAATTATCAGCAATAGAGTTAACCAATACGGCGTATCCGAACCAAGTATTCAAAAACAAGGCTCAAGAAGAATTGTTATTGAGTTGCCCGGTATTGCAAGAGAAGAAGAAGCAAAAAGATTATTACAAGGAAGTGCTTTATTGGAATTCAAATTAGTTAAAGATGCTGCTTTTGCTATTCCGATTATGAATCAAATCGATCAAGCACTCGCAGGTAAAGCAGGCAAAGACTCAGCTTCAGCTAAAAAAGATGTTGCTTCAAAAACTGATACAACAAAGAAAGATCAAAAATTAACTAACGAACAATTTGCAAAGGAACATCCGTTCTTTGCTGTTGCCCGTTTACTCGATCCTCAAGGAAGAATTGCCGATGCTTATGTTAAAGAAAGTGATAAAAGTAAAATAAACGCATTCCTAGAAAATCCTGAAGTGAAGAAAGTAGTTCCGGATAATATTGAATTTATTTATGATCAAAGACCGGAAAAAGATCCAAGCGGAGAAAAATATTTCCGCATGTATATGGTAAATAAAGAAGCATCACTCACAGGCGGAGTTATTGTTGATGCTCAGTCCAACATTGATCCGTCAACCTCTGCCCCTGTAGTTAATATGCAAATGAATACTGAAGGTTCACGCGATTGGGCTCAGATCACCGGATCAAATATTAATAAACGATGTGCAATTGTTCTTGACGGAGTTGTTTATTCGGCACCAAACATTATCGGTAAAATTCCTTCGGGCAATTCACAAATTACCGGTTCAGCAAACCTTGAAGAAGCAAAGCTGCTTGAGATAGTTTTAAAAGCTGGTGCACTGCCTGCACCTATTGATATTCTTGATCAAAGAACAGTTGGTCCATCACTCGGGCAAGATTCTATTAGTAAAGGATTAAATTCCACCTGGATCGGTTATTTAGTAGTAGCAATATTTATGATATTCTACTATAAGAAAGCCGGAACATTTGCATCGTTTGCTTTAATAGTCACAATTTTATTATTGATCGGTGTACTTGCGGGATTTGGGGCTACACTTACATTACCGGGCATTGCCGGCATTGTTCTTACAATGGGTGTGGCAGTGGATGCAAATGTAATTATTTATGAAAGAATTAGAGAAGAATTATCATCCGGTAAAACTGTAAAAGCTGCAGTTGACAGCGGGTTTAAACTTTCATTTGCCCCAATTTTTGACTCGAATATTACTTCATTTTTTACCGGACTAATTCTTTATCAATTTGGATCCGGCCCTATTCAAGGATTTGCATTAACTCTTATGATAGGATTGATAACTAGTTTGTTTGCTCAACTTGTTGTAGTCAGAGTGATATTTGATTTTATGGTTGTTAAAGGTTATAAAATTAACGTCGGTTAAATTTTAGGAGAAATTTCATAGATGCGACTTTTTGAGAATTTAAATATTAATTTCATGGGTAAACGCAGCATATTTTATGTTGTGTCTGCTACAATTCTCCTTTTAGGTTTTATTAGCATCTTCGTAAAAGGAGTTGAATTCGGAATAGACTTCAAAGGTGGTTCCGAAATTGCGCTTCAATTTGAAAAACCAGTAGATATTGAAAAAATTAGAGCTGAAATTGACAAACTGGGTATTGGAAATGTAGAGGTAAAAACTTTCGGCGGCACAACAGGTATTCTATTGAGAACTGAATTACAAGAACTTCCTAAACAAGTTTTACCGAAAGTCAGATCAAAAATTGAAAATGTTATAAGTAATGTATACCCCGGAATTGAAAAAAGAATCACAGATTCTTCATCCACGTCTATAACTTATTCATTTCCAGATCCTGCATCTGCAACAGTATTGAATAACAGATTATTTGAAGCTGGATTCAATTCAGCTAAAGTTTCCGATGAACCTACCAATACTGCAGTTTCGGTTCGTCTGGGTATTGCAGAATTAATTAAAGATAATCTTTCAGAAAAATTTAAGGATAACCCTTTTACTGTTCTTAAAGAAGATAGAGTTGGACCTAAAGTCGGTAAGGAATTAAAACGAGACGCGGTTTTATCTGTGCTGTTGTCTTTAGTTGTAATTTTAATTTATCTCGGTTTCCGATTTAAGTTTACATTTGCATTCGGTGCTGTAATAGCTCTGTTCCATGATGTGTTGATTACACTAGGGATATTTACAATTCTTTACGGCTTGATACCTGGATTTAACTTAGAAATATCCGTGAGCGTTGTAGCCGCATTTTTAACCTTGGTCGGTTATTCAATCAACGATACAGTTATCGTTTTCGATAGAGTAAGAGAACAGATGAAAATTCATAAGACTCTTTCCGTAGAAGAAAATATGAATCACGCTATCAATAAAACAATGAGCCGAACAATCATTACTGTGTTCACAGTTTTATTAACTAT
>VEPI01000149.1 GCA_012026935.1 Melioribacter sp.
AGATATGTTTTATTCATTTTAAGATAAAAAGACTTACTTAATCTTTGTTCTATTTTCTTGTAAGAAATATAAAAATTAATTCAAAGATGTCAAAGTCCGTTAATAAATAATTTGTAAAATATTGTTTTTCCTCCTTATGTTAAGCAAGAATTGTTCCTCACATAAATTTGTATAAACTAAGCTCTATTCGTATATTTTTTCTCATAATTTGGAAAAAATCATGAAGATTTATAATACTTTTACCAAAACTAAGGAAGAATTTCAGCCTGTTAATCCCCCTAATGTATCCATGTATATGTGTGGGCCAACAGTTTATAATTATTTCCATATTGGAAATGCTAGATCTTTTGTTATGGCTGATATTGTTAGAAGATATCTTGAGTACAAGGGGTTCCTCGTTAGGTTTATTATGAATATTACAGACGTTGATGATAATATTATCAAAAAATCATTTGAAGAAAAAAAATCAACAATAAATGTTGCTAGTTTTTATACTGAAGCATTTTTTAAGGATGTAAAAAGACTGAAGATTAAGGCAGCGAATTTTTACCCTAAAGCTACTTTGCACATTTCAGAAATGATAGAAGTTATTAAAGAATTAGAACAAAAAGGATTTGCTTATAATGTTGATGGTAATGTGTTTTATGATGTCTCAAAGTTTTCGGATTATGGAAAACTTAGCGGTAAGAATACTAATGATTTAGAATCTGGTGCTCGTGTAGATGTTAATGAAGAGAAAAAAAATCCGCTTGATTTTTCCTTATGGAAAAAAGCAAAAGATGGGGAACCGAGTTGGGAAAGTCCTTGGGGAAAAGGAAGACCCGGCTGGCATATCGAATGTTCAGCGATGAGTACAAAACATTTGGGTAAGTCAATAGATATTCATGCAGGAGGTAATGATTTAATATTCCCACACCATGAAAATGAAATTGCACAGAGTGAGGCTTGCTTTGAACAAAAATTTGTTAAATACTGGATACATTTTGGTTTCTTAAATATTCAGAATGAAAAAATGTCTAAATCACTTGGAAATTTTTTTACTGCACGTGAAGTTTTGGATAAATATACAGCCGAAGCTATTCGTTTATTTTTCGCTCAAACTAATTATGGCGGACCACTTAATTTTAGTGATGAATTATTAAATTCAGCTCAGAAAGGTTATGAAAAAATATTAAACCTCGCAGAAAAAATTGAAAGAGAAATCAAACTAAATATTATAAGTGAAGTTAAACCAGAATTTGATGTAAGAAAATATTATTCTGATTTCGAAAAAGTAATGGATGATGATTTCAATTCACCTCAAGCTGTGGCAGTTATTTTTGATTTTATTAGAGCTGCTAATAAGGTAATAGCAGAAAGTAGTAATATTGATTCTAGCTTCTATCTAGGACTAAAACAATTTCTTAAGAATACTGCAGAGAATGTATTAGGAATAATTCATTTTGATGATTTGGTTAACGAAATAAATCCGAATATTGATAACGAACAAATAGAATTGTTAATTAAGAAAAGAGATATTGCTAAAAAAGAAAAAAACTTTGCACTTGCAGATCAAATAAGAACAGAATTAATGAATTTAGGAATCATTCTGCAGGATAGTAAAACCGGAACTACTTTTAAGAAAATAAATCTGAAATAAATAAAGATTATGTCTAACTTTGATAAACTTCAAAATTAAAAATGAAAAAATTTTTCTTGATATTACTTGTTTCTCTAGCTTTCTCTCACCAACTATTTTCTCAAGGCACCGGCGGAACTAATGCTAAGTTCGAATATCGCAGATTGATTGATCTGCCTACAGCTGGTATTCTTGAAAAAGGATTTGCCGGTGTAACACTTGATGTGATGCCGCTAGGGGTTGTAATTACAAGAATTGAAGTTGGTGTTGTTGATGGTTTTAGTTTTGGTATTTCATACGGCGGAAGAAATATTATTGGAAGCGGGGACATTGATTGGAATAAATGGCCTGGCGTAAATGTTAGAGCTAGGATTATTGATGAGACTCCATTATTACCTGCAATAGCAATTGGCTTTGATTCTCAGGGAAAAGGTGCTTATAACAGAGACCTCTCTAGATATCAAATCAAATCCCCCGGTTTCTTCGTTGCCGCATCAAAGAATTTTGAACTGTTTGGTTATTTAAGTGTTCATGGTGTTATCAATTATTCTATGGAAAGAGACGATGCTGATAAAGACTTAAATTTAGGTGTAGGATTTGAAAAAACAATTGGTTCTAAAGTCTCCTTTATTGGTGAGTATGATTTTGCTGTTAATGATAATACCGGTAATGCACTTGGCAAGGGAAATGGTTATTTGAATTTTGGTTTACGTTGGTCTGTAGGAGATGGACTAACACTTGGTCTTGATTTACGTGATTTATTGAATAATAAACGTATTGACGGGAATAAAGCTGATCGTGGAATTTTTGTAGAGTATGTAAAATCTATCTTTTAAGTCGGGCTGTATTCATAAAAACACATATTAGTTTACTGATATAGACATAACTCATCTCCGTACTTCCTTTTTGCCTTTCATTACATCATTAATTAGGTATAATTTTTGTACATATAAATTATCAATTGAGAAGGTGCTATCATGAAAACTTTAATTCGACTATTAATTGTTTTACCTCTTCTTACACTAGGAGGGTGTTACACACAAATTGCTTTTCGTGATTACAGTCCTAAAGACACAAACTATGAATCTGGTGAAGATGAATATGCTTATGAAGATCAAGCAGATTCCACTTATTACGATGATAATACGTACGATTATTATTATCAAAACTCTTACTCCCCAAGTTATAGAAGATTTTTGGGAAGTTATTACCCATCGCTTGGATTCTCTTTCGGATTAGGATATGATTCTTATTATTACAGTTTATTTGGATGGGATAATCCTTACTGGTATTGGAGATATAATTCCATTTGGAATTACGGCTATTACGGGTATAACTATGGTTATCCATACTATTGGTATAACCATAACTCACATTGGAATAATTATGCTGGAAATATTGTGAGATACAGAAATAATGTGAGTACAAGAACTCGCGATAATGATGGTCTGCGCGGTAGGGGTGGAAGCGGAATTGGCGATCGCAGTAGAACGAACACAAATTATACTACTCGTGATAGAACCAACCGTTCTAACGATGTTGATCTCGGCAGAGTTAGAGTTTCAAAAGATGCAAATAATAGAAATGACGGAACTCGTGTTTCAACACCAAGGAATAATAATCCATCTACACGAAATGGGAACACCCGGACGCGTGAACGTAGTTATACTAATGATAACAGATCAACGCAACCCGCGACACGTGGGAACGATGCCTCCCGTGGCCGCAGTCAATCTACCCAACCGGCAACAAGAGAAAGAACATCTGCACCATCATATTCTCCACCACCTTCTTCACGTTCTAATGAAGGATCAAGATCAAGTAGTTCCAGCAATTCAGGTAATAGTTCACGTTCGGGCAGTAGTTCTGATAGTGGAAGGAGACGTTAATTAATGTATCTTCAAAAAAATTGGTGGAGGGATTAAAAATGAAAAATTTATCTAAGATTATTTTCGCTATAAGTATAGTTCTAATTATTTCAAATGTATCATTAGCACAAAATTACAATGATGTCTTCAGATTAAGTGAATCGGGAATGGTTCTTGGTGCAAGAGCATTGGGAATGGGAAACGCATACACTGCTGCCGGTAATGATTTTTCTACAATAATGTTCAATCCGGCCGGCTTGGCACTAATTAAAAAGGCCGAACTATATACCGGTTTCAATTATAATAACTATGATAATAATGTTGGATTCTTTAACAGAAATTCTTCATTATCTAATAGTATTTCAAAATTGGGGCAGTTTGGCGTTGCACTTCCAATGCCCACATTTCAAGGAAGTTTTGTTCTAGGTTTTGGCTATTCACAAGTAAAAGATTTTAACGGAACATTAGGATTTAATGCTTTTAATTCCGGCTCAAATTCTTATATCCAAGATTTAGTTTATTCCCCATACATGGCAGATCGGGATATAGCATTTAAACTGGCTCTTAGCTATCCGCTATATTCTTCGAATGGCGTTTATCTAAATGACACTACCCGGATTAACGGTAGATTAAATCAACGTGGGAATATTTTGCAAGACGGTTCACTAAATGCATGGTCAATTTCCGCCGCAATAGAAGTTGAGAAAGATATTTTTATAGGAGCTACAATTAATCTTTACTCCGGAAATTTTAATAAGAATAAAGATTATAGCGAAGAAGATGTAAATAATATCTATCCGTCATCACTTTTATTAGATCCAAGTGAACCGGCTTCTGCCGATTTTAAATCTTTTGCGATTCACGACAGAATCTCTTGGGATATTTCCGGTTCAGGATTTAATATTGGCGGCTTAATGAAAATAAATAAGAATTTGAATATTGCAGCAAACATTAAATTCTCTAAAACATTTACGGTAAAAGAAACTTATTATGTTAACGGTGAAAGTCATTTTGGGCTTGATACAAGATTTGTTTTAGATCCTGCCATAGATTCAAAAAGCGATTACGAAATTACTACCCCCGCAGAATTCACTTTTGGCGCATCATACATTTTAAATAATTTAACTGTAAGTGCTAATACAACAATGATTGATTATAGCAGTGCTAAATTCAAATCCGGATTTGATATGATCGCTTTAGAAAATAAAAATTTTGATATAAAAGATATGTTTAGATCGGTAGTTAATCTAAATGCCGGATTTGAATATGTTTTTCCATCAACAAATCTTGCTATTAGAGGCGGCTTTATTTTAATGCGTTCACCATTCAGAGATGATCCGACTGAATATGATAAAAAATTTCTAACCGCCGGGGTTGGTGTCCGCCTCACAAACTCTATAACCATTGATGGCGCTTATGCATATGGCTGGTGGAAAGATTATGGCGACAATTACGGCAGCGGATTATCACGCACATATCAGGATATAAAAAATCAAAACATTATTACCTCATTTAAATATAATTTCTAACCTTTCATAATATCATCTCAATTGACAACCCTTAATAAGCACCTTATTTTTAAGGTGCTTATTTATTAATAACGGAGGCTGCAATACAGGGGACCATTTTTAAAATTGAAAGTAAAGATTATTATTTATTCGATTCTAAAGGGAATGAAATTCGTTGTTCCTTAAGAGGAAAATTTCAAAAAGATTTTGCACTAAAAAGAAATAAACTCTATACGGTAGATATTGCTGCTGTTGGTGATAAAGTTAAATTCGAAATGAACATAGACGGCTCCGGTGTTATTAATGAAATACTTCCTAGAAAAAATCATATCTCACGAAAAGTCCCGCGCATAAAAGGAGCCGGTACCCGCGGCGAACGGCTTGAACAAATTATCGCTTCTAATGTTGATAACCTGATTATTGTCAGCAGTTGCAAGTTTCCTAAATTCAATAATCGTTTAATTGACAGATTGATAGTCTGTGCGGAGAGTTCTCACATAAATCCAATTATTATTATAAATAAAACCGATCTTGATTCTCATTTGCACTACGAAGAATTTGTAAGATTATATTCTTCAATTGGATATAAGATAATTGCCGCAAGCACGGTTACTAAGAACGGTATTGATGAATTAAAAAATAGTTTGTTGGGAAAAGTAAATTTGATTTGGGGTCAATCAGGTGTAGGTAAATCATCACTCTTAAATGAAATATTTCCAAATTTGAATTTGAAAACCGGTATGATAAGCGATTCAACTTCAAAAGGAAAACATACAACAGTAACTAGTTTACTATTAAGATTCGGAAATGATACGTCTGTAATTGACACACCCGGAATCCGGGAAATTGATCCGTACGGAATTCGTGAAGAAGATTTAGGTCATTATTTCAAGGAATTTGTTCCGTTTATAAATGAGTGCAGGTTTAATACATGTACGCATGATCATGAACCCGGCTGCGCCGTAATAAAAGCTGTAGAAGAAAAATTAATTAGCAGCGAAAGATATCAAAGCTATTTGAACCTGCGTGTAACTATTGAAGATGATATGAATTTCTAAAGAGTGATAATTTTCTTCTTCATCGCTTCAATAAACTCCATTACAACTTCATCAGGTATTCCATCAAAATGATTTGATCTCAAACGCATATCGCATTGATCGTTAACGTAATCAATCAAAATAAATTTGTGATCTTTTGTTAGTGCAATTTCCGTAGAAAAATAATCGAGCCTTGTTATCCTTGCCAGCTTTTTCGATATTTTACTAAGCTGATGAAGATTATATTTTTTTATTTCACTATTAGTTGCTTTGTAATAAATATGTGTTTTATCGTCCCACCAAGTTGGAATAACTTGACCGAATGCATAAATAACTCTAAACCATGCTCGTCTTTCGTTTAAAATTCTAGGCTGTATTTTCTCCTGTACCAAATATTTATCGCTGTGGTTCTTAATCCTTTCTATTTGGATTTGTTCAAGTGTGGATGCATTCCGTATTACGCCTTCACCGCCGCCTGAAAAAGTTGCCGGTTTAATAACAAATGGATTACCGAGCGGCTTCAATTCTTCATTAGTTGTTAAAAGTTCTTTCTGTCTATCATAAGGCTGGAATGAAAATGTTTTAGGGAGTTGAAATTTTTTCCTAATCAATTTCTTGTGTACAGAAACTTTGTCTAAAGATTTTACAACTTTTGCATGCGGATTAATTAAGCAGCATTTTTTTCGTTCAAGAAGTTTAGTCAAGGGAATGAACTCCGGATCTTCATCCGAAGCTCTATCAAGGAAAGCTTTGAAACTTATTTTATTTTTTTTTGTAAGAGCTATAACTTCGAATAAGTTGAATTTTCCAATAACAAATGTTCTCAATCCGCTGAGTTGAAAGCTTTGTTCGATCAGTTCGACGAATTCTTGATCATATTTCCATTTATATGCTATTGCAAGATCGTAGATATTCTTTCTCTTAAAATATTTTAACAAAGATAGAAAAATGAATTATTGACATCAATCTTTACTCTTGTGATTCAAACCGTTAAAAACTATTTTTTGTTTCAAATTTATGGTGCGTATGAAGTTCAAAATCTTTCTAATATATATAACCTTTCTCTTAGCCGGTTGTTCTTCCGATGTTGTTAAGGAGAGCAATCTTAATGGTAATAACGATGCAAGTTTTAGTGCGTTGCAGAGTAAAAAACTTGCTCAAGAAAAATTTATAGCCGGCTCTCTTATGGAGTTAAAAGGACAATTTGCCGAAGCTATAAAAGAATATCTTGAAGCGCTTAAGTATGATTCTCAACCGGGAATTAATTATGCAATAGCAAAAAATTATTACCGGCTGAATAAACTTTCTACAGCGCTTACGTATTCTCAAAAAGCTGTTGAGAATGAACCAAAGAATACCGAATACTTAACTCTCCAGGCTTCAATCTATACCTCTTCACACCTGGAAGATTCGGCAGCGGCAGTTTATGATAAAATTATAAAGCTTGATTCAACAAATGTAACCGCATATTACAATCTTGCACAATTGATCGAAGTAAAAAAGACTACCGTTGCCCTTTCATATTACAAAAAAATTATTGACTTGATCGGTCCTGAATGGAGTGTACTGGTACGAATTGCAGATATCAATGAACGGATGGGAAATATAAAAGAAACTATCACAACAGTTGAAGAGCTTATAAAATTAAATCCGTCCGATCTGCTCTTGCAAAAATTATTAATTGAATCATATATCAAGACTAAAGATTTTGAAAAAGCATTATCGAAAGTCAATGAATCGCTCACAAGTTTCCCGGATGATGAAAGTCTTATTGATCTGAAAGGAAGAATTTTCATTCAGCAAGGGAAGTGGCAAGATGCATCCGATGTTTATATGAAATTGGTGAAGAGCAAGAATATCAGCATAGAAGACAAATTAAAAATTGGGACTTCATTTTATTTTCAATCTGAAAAAGACTCAACAACTTTAAATATTGCTAAACAGATTTTTTTGGAAGTAAGCAAAGATACATCGGATTGGCAAGTGAATGCTTACTTGGGTGAGATTGAACTAAGATCGCACAAAAATGAATCGGCGATAGAATACTTTAAGACAGCGGCAAAACTTGCCGAATGGAATGCTCAAGTTTGGGTTCGTCTCGGCGGATTACTCTTTGATACTAAAAAATACAAAGATGCAATTGAGTACATGAGCAAAGCATCTGAAAAATTCCCGAATGACTTTGCTGTAAATTTAATTTATGGTCTTTCGCTTTCTACGGAGAATCAGCACCTAAAAGCAAAAGAAGCGCTTGAGAAAGCTTTCAAAATTAATCCGGATGATGTAACTGTACTTTCTGCGCTTGGTTATACGCTTAATCAATTGAAGAATGATAAAGAAGCGCTGCTGCACTTAAATAAAGCTTTGATAATCGAACCGAATAATATTCAAGTCATTAGTGTTTTAGCGATGATACATGAATCGCAAAAAGAATATCAAATTTCAGATTCGCTTTACACATCCGCATTAAAAATTGATTCGGCAAATGTTCTTATAATGAATAACTTTGCATATTCACTTGCCGAACGCAACATTCGGCTGCAAGAAGCATTAACTATGTCGAAGAAAGCAATTGATGCCGAGCCGAAAAATTCTTCATACCTTGATACGATTGGCTGGATATATTTCCGTCTTGGCGATTATAAAAAAGCGAAAAAAAATATTGAAGAGGCTGTAAAAATAGAAAACAAGAATGCAACATTACTGGATCATTTAGGCGATGTTCATTTTAAACTTGGCGAGAAAATAAAAGCTGTTGAATTCTGGAGAAATGCTTTCGAATTAGATTCGACAAAAACTTCTATTAAGACGAAAATTGAAAAAGGAGAATTGTGAAAAAAAGTTTATTTGTTTTTATGACCGCAATACTTATCTCGCAATTCTATTTGAACGGATGCGCGCCGTCAACTCCTGTTCAGTTAGATAGAATGATTTCTTCGGACCGGTTGATCAAACGGCTTGAAGCAAATAGAAGAAAAATAAAAAGTTTTGTCGGTTCAGGTTCGATAAGTATTAAGACTGCCGAGCTTGATGCAAAAAGCAGTTTTCAAGTTGAAATTAAAAAACCGGATACGGTTAAAGTATCTTTCTACGGACCGTTTGGAATTGATCTTGCCTTTGCTCTAATAACACCTCAGAATTTTCAGTTTTACGATGCAATTAACAACATCTATTATAAAGGAAAAGTTAGCCCCGGAGTTATGAAAGATATTTTAAAAATTAATATTTCTTTTGATGAACTTATTGATGTTGCCACCGGCTCGGTTAATCTAACCGATAAATTAAGAAGTGAACCGGATAAGTTTGAAGCTGTTGACGATCTGTATAAACTTACCTACATAGATTCGGTCAGCAGAAAATCCAGCGTATATTGGGTTAAATCGGATGAACTTGAAATACGCCGGTACCAAAACAACGATTCGAAAGGAAAAAATATTGTTGATGCTAAATATTCGGATTTTTTGAAAGTTGAAGAAAATCCGATTCCCAAACAAACAAGTTTGGATGATCTTCTCAATAATCAAAAAATAAAAATTGAGTACCGTACAATTGAAGTAAACAAAGAAATCGGGAAGCTAAAAATTGATATACCAGATGATGCGAAAATCATTGAACTGTAAATCAATATTAATTTTTCTTGTAATCACATCAGCAGCTCTGCACGGGCAAACTTCCGATAGTATCCGCACAAAGAATCAAGAATTAGACCGCATCAAGAAAGATATTTCCGCACTGGAAAAAGAACTGCAGGCAAAAACCAAAAAAGAAAGAGAATCACTCCAAGCGCTTGAAAATATCAATCAGCAAAATCTGCTGTTGAATAAATTGATTAATAATCTTCTTGCCGATGAGAAAGACAAAGAGATTTTGATTAAAGAGATTGAAGATGAGATCGGGAAAGTTGAAAACCGTGTTAAAGATTTAAAAGAAAAATATTCAAGATATATTGTTTGGATCTACAAAAATCGCGGACTTTCAATGTGGCGTTTTATTCTTAATGCAGATTCTTTCAATCAGGCTATTAAGCGTTACCGTTACTTAAAATATATCTCGGAACAGAATGAGAGAACCTTAAAACAGCTCAACTCAAATAAATTTCAGCTTGGTCAGCTTAAAAATGATTTGGAAGGGGAACGGAAAGAAAAAGCTCAATTAGCTCAACAGAAAATGAGCGAACAGGACGCTCTGGAAAAGAAAGAACAGGAGAAAAAAAATCTGGTAAAACTCCTAAAGAATGATAAAAAACTTATTGCCCAGGAAATTGAAGCAAAGAGAAGAGCTGAGATTGCAATTAAAAGTATGATTGCAAAGTTGATAGAGATAGACCGCGAACGCAAAGCTCAGCTTCATGAAAAGAAAGCAACAGATAAAAAAAGTTTAGCTTACAAAAAAAATATTCAATTTTTTGATTACAGCGCATTTGAAAACTTTGCACAGCTGCGCGGCAAACTCGGCTGGCCCATTCATGAAGGAAAAGTTGTACGTCCGTTCGGTGAAAATAAAAATGAACGCCTCAATACGGTTACATTGAATTATGGAATTGATATTGCAGTCAACGGTGAACAAAATGTTTTATCTGTTGCAGAAGGAATTGTCTCGGCAATAGACTGGATACCGGGTTACGGCTCAATTGTAATTGTAACGCACCGGGATGATTATAGAACAGTTTACGGACA
>VEPI01000013.1:0-8583 GCA_012026935.1 Melioribacter sp.
CTGTTCGCTCTACAAAGCTGCAAGATGAAATAATTTACTTTTACACCCCACTATTCGTCCACAATCTGTTTACTACTCTTATTAATATTATTCCGCTTGCAATAAATACTGCTAATAGAATAAAAGCATAAGTCAATCTTCCGTACAAAAAATTCCCAATTGTAAAAAGTGAAGACCAAATTACAATACATCCGGAAAACCAGCCGAGTAAACCAAGAGGAATATTTTCATGGGATGATTTTGCTTCAGCTTCAGATATTCCTGCCTCTTCACGTATCTTTTTCCACCCGGGGCCAAAGGGACGAATGTTTTTATAAAACTCTATTAAGGTTCTTCGGTCCGTTTGTGGTCCTAAATAAGCAGTTACAACCCAGCTTATAGTTGTAAATATAATTGTAATTATCAATGCAATGTGAGGACTAAAATGTATTCCGCTTTTATTTAATATTAATAAAAGTATTGAGATGAAAAATGAACTTGCCATTGCAGCAACTTCGCACCAAGCATTTATTCTCCACCAAAACCATCTTAGTAAATATAGCAATCCGGTTCCTGCCCCAATCTGAAGAATAATGTTGAAAGCGTCATATGCTGTATCCAGAAAAAATACGAGTGCGGAAGCACTAAAAAATAATATTACGGTTGCAACTCTTCCCATTAACACATAATGTTTTTCACTTTTATCTTTACGAATGAATCGCCGATAAAAATCATGAACTAAATAAGAAGCTCCCCAATTGAGATGTGTTAATATTGTTGACGAATTAGCTGCGATCAATCCGCCGACCATCAAGCCGATAAATCCTACGGGAAGAAATTTTAACATAGCCGGGTAAGCTATATCATGCCCAAGTAATTTGGGGTCAAGATTAGGAAATGCATTTTGAATATCTGACAACTGAGGATAAATAATTATTGAACAAAGTCCTACAAGAATCCATGGCCAAGGTCTTAAAACATAATGAGCAACATTGAAAAATAAAACTGCACCTAGAGAATCTTTTTCAGATTTAGATGCAAGCATTCTTTGAGCAATATAACTTCCGCCGCCGGGTTCTGCACCCGGATACCACACCGCCCACCACTGAACAGCAACCGGCATAATAAAAACCGCTATTGCTATATCCCAGTTATTGGAAAAATCCGGAAGTATATTTAAATAATTTATTCCGCCCGGACCTTTTAGGTTAGAAAGTTTGTCAACAAGTCCGCTAAGTCCGCCGATCTGCGGTAACTGCAAAGCAAAATAAGCTGCAGCAATTACTGCAGTCATCTTAATAAAGAACTGGATCATATCAATTACTAAAACTCCCCAGAGACCGGAATAAGTTGCAAAGACAACATTCAAAAAACCAACAAGGACTAATGTTTGCCAACGTTCAAAACCGAACAATATTCCTGCTATCTTACAAGCAGCAAGATTTACTGTTGCCATTATCATGCAGTTAAAGAAAAATCCTAAATAGACCGAACGGAATCCCCGGACAAAACTTGCGGCTTTGCCTGAGTAACGGAGTTCATAAAATTCAAGATCGGTCATTACTCCGGAACGCCGCCATAAACGTGCGTAGAAAAAAACTGTTGAAACTCCTGTTAACACGAACGCCCACCAAACCCAGTTACCGGCAACACCGTTTGTTCGGACAATGTTTGTTACAAGATTTGGAGTATCACTGCTGAATGTAGTTGCAACCATTGAAAGTCCGGCCAACCACCACGGCACAGAACGGCCGGATGCAAAAAATTCTGATGTATTCTTTCCTGCTCTTCTACCAAAAAAAAGTGCGGGTATAAAACAAATAAGGAGTGAGGCTACTATGATAACCCAGTCTAATAGTTGCAGATGCATATCCTAATTCCTTTTTTGATGAATGAAGATTGTTAAAAGATTAGTTTATTTGTAGCCGAATTTTTTCTTTAATCTTTCAAAGACATGCGGCGGAACAAATTCGGAAATGTCGCCGTGAAATTGTGCAAGGTTACGCACAATTGTTGAATTAAGATAAGTATATTTTGCATGCGGCATTAAAAGAATTGTTGTAATTTCTCCGGCAAGTTTACGGTTCATTAATGCCATCTGAAATTCATATTCAAAATCGCTTATAGCACGGAGTCCGCGGATTATTCCTATGGCATTTAAATTTCTTGCATGATCAACAACCAACCCGTCAAATGAATCAACAGTAACTTTTTTCAAATCCTTAAAACTTTCTTTAAGCATTTCTACCCGTTCATCAACTGAGAATAAAATTGTCTTGGAAGGATTTCTGGCAACCGTTACAATTACTTCATCAAATAATTCAACAGCCCTGTACACAATATCAATGTGACCGTTGGTTACAGGATCAAATGTTCCGGGATAAATTACTTTAGCCATGGTAATTCTCTGATTTTGTTGCTGATAAAATATAATTCTTTAGATTGAATAAAAAATAATTTAACAAAAGTTGGTTCACAATTTAAATTGATAAATCAAACTATCGCCAAGCCGTTTTAATGGCTCCAAATTAAACGCTTCTTGATCCTCTTTTTTAGTTTGAATTGATCTTTCCACGAGAAGTAACCCGTCTTCAATTAGAAAATTTTTCTCTAAAATGTTTTTTACAACAAGATGAATTTCGTCCTTAAAAAAAGGCGGATCGGCAAGAATCAAATCATATCTTTCATGTTCAGCCATTTTAGAAAAACGAACAGCATCCATTCTATAAATCTTGCACGAATCTTCTGCTTCAAGAAACGAAATATTTTCTTGCAGCATTTTAGAAACATGAAAGTCTTTCTCAACGAAATGAACTACATCGGCACCGCGGCTCAATGATTCCAAACCAAGCGAACCTGAGCCTGCATAAATGTCGCATACTTTTATACCGTCGAAATCAATTGAGTGGACCAGATAATTAAAAATTGATTCTTTGTTTTTGTCTGTAGTAGGTCTTACTAACTTTGAATTAGGGAATTTAATTGTTCTCCCTTTGTACTTTCCAGCGATGATTCTCATTAGACAATTCTAATTGCTATGCCTGCAGCGGCAGTGAACGAATTGTTTTTGAATTTATAGAGTGAGTTGCTAAGTAAACTTTCTTCCGCCCTTAATCTTTCAAACGGATTAACTTTATGCAAAGGAAGACCGAAGAAATTTTTCAGTTTACCCTCAAATTCACCGGTTACGTCCTGTCCATACAAAAGAATTCTTTTAAAATCACCTAACGAAAGATTGAATTCTTTCAACTTATTTACTGCTGATGTTAGTTCATCAAAAATGTTAGGCACTTCAGGGTTCAATACTTTGAAATAGAATGGGAATACACCGTCTATTGCTGATAAAGAGGAATATTTTGAATCAATATAAATGCTGAGAGAAATCTCGTTTGCAGTCTTGGATTTATCCAAATATAAAAAAGCATTCGACGCAAGATGAACATTATCAATGTATTTTAGTTCTAAAAAATTCTGAATACAAAATTTGTTGATAGCCGTTATTATGTTCTTATCAATCGCAAAAACGATTGCCTTTTTTTCAGTGCGGATCGTACTTTTATCTACTTCGACGTGCTGTATATAAAAATTGTCCTTTTCGCACTTGGGAAAGAGTACAGATATTTCCCAGCGGAAATGTTCGTTCAAATCTTTTTTCACAAGTGATTCTTCGTAAGGGATCTCAAAAATTTTGAAAAAATTATTCGGGAGAGCGAATGAAATACTTTTAGCGCTTAATTGTTTTTTCTTTGTGATCTTAGTGAATGATTCAGTTAATATTGAAATAATTTTATTTTCGTTTAGATCCGGAGTTAAACTTTCAAAGTGAACTGCCTGCTCTATGTTCTCTAAATAAAATGAATTCACTTTATAACAAATCTCAACTAGCTGCAGTTTTGATTCTGTTAAATTTATTCCCGCATGATTATTAAACATAGGTTTCTATATAATTTATAATTGTCAATACATCATTATTCAATTGATATTCTGTCTTTGATCTTGCTTAGTTTTGCTTTACCTATTCCTTTTACTTTTAATAGTTCGTCTAAATTTTTTATTCTACCGTGTTTTTCACGGTACAAAATTATTCCTTTTGCTGTTTTTTCACCCACACCGGGTAATGAACTTAATTCAGAAATTGTGGCGGTATTGATTTTAATAATTTTCGATGCTGAAGCCTGTTTTTCAGCTTTAGGTTTAGTCAATTTCTCTTTAGTAAAATCCAAAAGTTCACGGTGAGAATCAATCTTTTTTTCTTCTTTATTCATTAGTGAATCCCCCGTTAATGGTTCGTAAGATACGGCGTTGAAAAGAGAGTCTTGCTTTTTATAATCAAACTCAAGATAAGATTGATCATTTTTGATGTTTTTGAAAATGTTGACAGCAAGACCGATTAGACAGGCTGATAATATGAAAATAATTACGTTTGTTTCGGTGCGGGTAAAACCTAATTTCCTTGAAATCCTCTCTAATACTTTCATTAACCCCCCGTATGATTAATTGGCTGAACAATTTAGGAGATATTTTTTGCTTCTAACCGCTGATTTTTATGTTGGGCAATT
Organism: Melioribacter sp.; assembly: GCA_012026935.1. Taxonomy (GTDB): domain Bacteria; phylum Bacteroidota; class Ignavibacteria; order Ignavibacteriales; family Melioribacteraceae; genus Fen-1258. The sequence continues at coordinate 4,539 of VEPI01000013.1, forward strand.
TTTGAAGTTCTTTTAACATTTCTTTTTCTTTTGCCGTAACATTTTTAGGAACATGAATATTAATTTTTACAAGCTGATCGCCGGCACCGTGACTGTTAAGGTGTTGAATTCCTTTCTCACGCATCTTTAGAAATTTTCCGGGTAATGTTCCCGACTCGATTTTTAATTTTGCTCTTCCGTTTAATGTCGGCACCTCAACCTCCGTGCCTAAGACAGCTTCCGGAAAACTTATGAACAGTTCATAAATTACATTGTCACCGTCGCGGGTAAAAAATTCATGATGCAACTCTTCGAAAATTACAATTATGTCGCCTGCTGGACCGCCATTTTTTCCTGCATTCCCTTCTCCGCGTAATGTCATGTAATTTCCATCGAACACACCTGCAGGAACATTTATCTTTATTGTAGATTCGTCTTGAATTCTTCCGTCACCCGAACAAGCAGGACACGGTTCGGATATTATTTTCCCCGTTCCGTTGCAATTATTGCAAGGAGCTATGTTAACGAACTGACCGAATATTGATCTGGATACTTGACGAACTTCCCCTGTCCCGTTACAGACCGAACACGATTTAAATGCAGAAGAACTTTTTGCACCCGTGCCGTTGCATGTTGTACATTTATTATATTTTTTGATCTTAACTTTTTTTGTGGTCCCGGCAGCTATTTCTTCAAGTGTCAACTTCAAAGTAATTTTTAGATCTGAACCGGGCTGCCCTGTTGAACGCTGACGCGATCTTTGCTGTGATGAGCCGCCGAAGAAATCATCAAAGATAGATGAACCACCGAAAGCTCCGCCGAAAATATCTGAGAAGTGTGAGAAGATATCGTTTACATTTGTGTAGCTGTGAAAATCTTGTCCGCCGCGCAAACCGCTATGTCCAAAACGATCATACTTCGCACGTTTCTCATCATTGCTTAGTACTTCGTAAGCTTCTGCTGCTTCTTTAAAATTTTCTTCAGCTTCTTTATTTCCGGGATTCCTGTCGGGATGAAACTGCATAGCAAGTTTTCTGTAAGCTTTTTTAATTTCATCCTGTGATGCACTCTTGCCAACACCTAAGATTTCGTAATAATCTCTCTTTGCCATTCTTTACTTATCCTTCTTGATTAGTATCCGATTGGTTTTCGGAATTTAATTCTTCATTGGAAGCCGTTTCAGAACTCACTATTACTTTCGCATGTCTTAGAACCCGATCCTTATACATATAACCCGGTTCAAGAACATCAAGTACTGTATGGGGAGCAACACCTTCAGCCGGTTGCTGCATTAGAGCTTCGTGAAGATGAACGTCAAACGGTTTCCCCTTTGCATCTATTCTTTTAATACCTTGATTCTCAAGAATTTTTCCAAACTTTTCAAAAACCAACATTAACCCTTTTTTTGTTGAATCAATATTGTTTTCATCATCAATATGTGAAAGCGAACGCTCAAGATCGTCATAAACCGGCAGAATATTGCGGATAAAAGATTCAGCCGCATATTTTAAAATATTCAGTTGATCGTTTTCGCTGCGTCGTTTATAATTTTCAAACTCAGCTGCTTTTCTTAATAATGAATCTCTCAATTCAGAGTTTTGTTTTTCCAATTCACCAATTTTTTGTACCGAAAATTCCAGTTCAGCAATTTTTAGCGCAAGTTCAGTTTGTTGATTTTCAGTTTCTGGTTCGGATTTATCTTCTCTTTCGATCGGAATATTATTTTCGTTTTCTTGCGGTGTCTTCTGTTCCTTATTCAATTCATTCTCTTCCATAATTAGATTTCTATCTGTGTTTGGTTAATTCTTGAGTTAGCTGTTGGGCAACATATACTACTGCTGCAACAATTTTTGAATAATCCATTCTCTTTGGTCCCATAATTCCAAGTGTTCCTGTCATATCGCCGATTTTATATTCTTTGGTGATTGTACTATAATCAGATAATTTTTCATCACGATTCTCTTCTCCGATTGTAATGGTAAAATCATCAAGGGGCAAAGATTTGTTCTTATCGAGAATATGAATAATTATATCTCTATTCTCCACAAGTTCAATAACGCTCTGAAAATTTTGTGAGTCTTCAAACTCCGGCTGTTTCAAAATATTTTTTGTACCGGAGATAATTGCTTTTTCACTGCTTAAGTCGGTAAATATTTTATCAACCGAATCCAAAAAAACACGGATTATCGGTCTGTAAGCTTCCGAATTAAAATCTTTCACTCTCTCTTCGATTGTATTTCTTATTTCGGAAAACCGCAATCCGGAGAGACGCTCATTTAAAATCTGTTGAACAATTACGATCTGCTCTTCTTTTACTTCGGCATCTATTTCAAGAGTAATAGTTTTTATCAATCCGGATTTAACACTTACAACCACCAAAATTCTTGTTGATGAAAGTTGAACAATCTGAATTTTTTCCAGAACTGCCTGTTCAAATTTTGGATAAGTTACCATAGCAAGTTGATTTGTCAACTCGCTTAAAATGCTTGATGTAATTTTTAGAAGATCTTCCGTTTCAGATGCGGCCGAACCTAAGTTGGCATCAATAATCTCTTTTACCTTTTGTTCAAGTCTCGGAGGATCCATTAACGAATCAACATAAACGCGGTAACCTTTATCTGTTGGCACTCTGCCCGCAGAAGTATGGGGATGATTTAAAAACCCTAATTCTTCAAGATCAGCCATAACATTTCTAATGGAAGCCGGAGACAATCCCAGATCATATCTCTTCGATACATTACGCGAACCTACCGGATTTGCTGTTAGAATAAATTGGTGAATCACAAACCGGAGAATTGCCTTTTCCCTATCTTTTAACAGATATTCTTCCATTCTAAATCAAACATACTCAATTTTTTGCGGGTTCAAAGTTATTAAAAATTAAGAAACTTTTCATTCATGATACTTTAATATTATTGAATTTATATCACAAAAAGCAGCGTATTTAAGATTCACAAAAGATTTTCCGTATATTTTGCATCGAAATGATTTTTTTTGGAGTAGTGTTGGATTCTACATATAAATCTTCAGGTGTAAATATTCAAGCCGGCGAAGAAACTGTCGAAAAAATTAAATCGCTCGCTAAATCTACATTTAACAAAAATGTTCTTTCCGGAATCGGTCTTTTCGGAGCGTTCTATAATATTGATCTTAACAAATGGAAAAATCCTGTTCTTGTTTCAAGTGTTGATGGTGTAGGAACAAAATTAAAAATAGCTTTTGCAATGGATAAGCATGATACTGTTGGACAGGATCTGGTGAATCATTGTGTTAATGATATTGCAGTGTGCGGAGCCGAGCCGCAATACTTTATGGATTACCTTGCATTCGGAAAACTTTTTCCCGAAAAAGCAGAACAGATCATAAAAGGTTTTTCAATTGCATGTAAAGAAAATAATGTTGCTTTGATCGGCGGTGAAACTGCGGAGATGCCGGGACTTTATAATGAAAATGAGTATGATATGTCGGGAACGATTGTTGGAATTGTAGAACGTGAAAAAATAATTGACGGACGAAACGTAAAAAAGGGTGATGTTTTAATCGGATATAAATCTACAGGACTGCATACTAATGGTTATTCATTGGCAAGAAAAATTTTGTTGGAGAAATTTTCTGTAAATGATAAACACGATCTACTCGAACTTTCTATTGGAGAAGAATTGTTAAGAGTTCATAGATCATATTTAAAACTAATACATGAATTAAAAGAAAATATTTCCGTGAAAGCTTTTTCTCATATAACAGGTGGCGGAATTATCGGAAACACAAAACGAGTTGTTCCAAAAAATTTACAATTAAAAATTAATTGGAGCGCATGGGAAGTATTACCAATCTTCAAGTTGATACAACAAACCGGAAAAGTTGCTGATGAAGAAATGAGAGAGGTTTTCAACCTAGGGATTGGTTTGATTGCTATTGTTGATAAAAATGATCTTGATAAAGCTCTTGCCCTTTCAAAAAAAATTGAAGAACAAGGAATTCTAATCGGAGAAGTTTTTTAGATAAATCATGTTTTATTCTTGCTCATGATCTTGATCATGTTTTAATAAGTTTGTTATGATCAAGA
>VEPI01000013.1:8609-10614 GCA_012026935.1 Melioribacter sp.
AAAGAAAGAAAAATTTATGTTTATTGATACCCATACACATCTTTTCTATCCGAACTTCGAAGGTGACGTTGACAAAGTAATTGAACGCGCTGTTCAATCCGGCGTTAACTATATGATTATTCCCGGAACCGATCTAGCAACTTCACAACAAGCGATAGAACTTGCAGAGAAGTACGATAATATTTATGCTTCTGTTGGTGTACATCCGCACGATTCAAAAGATTGGAATGATTCTTTAATTGAAAAATTAGAGGAACTTGCTAAAAATAAAAAAGTTGTTGCTATAGGTGAAATCGGTTTGGATTACTATTATGATTTTTCCCCGCGTGAGATTCAAATCAAAGCATTCGAATCTCAGATTCAACTTGCGTTGAAACTTAATCTACCAATTATAGTTCATAACCGTGAAGCAAACGAAGATATAATGAACATTGCGCGCAAATACAAAGACTCCGGTTTATGGGCGCAGTATCATTGTTTCGCTGGTTCAATTGGTGATGCACGCGAACTTGTAGAAATGCATCATTACATTTCCTTTCCCGGAATTGTTACATTTAAGAATGCAGAGAGCGTACGCAAAGTTTTAAGCCGTATTGCAATAGAAAATTTATTGCTGGAAACCGATTCTCCGTTCATGACACCGGTTCCTCACAGAGGAGAGCGGAATGAACCGGCATATATAAAATTAATTGCTGAAAAAATTGCGGAGGTTCATCACTTGACAACTGAAGATGTTGGTAAAGCTACCTCTTACAATGCCCATAAACTTTTTGGTATTGGAGAAAAACCCAAAATGAGTTTTACGTATAGAATTGGAGAAGCTCTATATATCAATGTTACTAACCGCTGTAATGCCGATTGTGTTTTCTGTGATCGTAAGGGTGAGGCTGTTATCAACGGGTATAATTTAAAAATGTCTAAATCGGAAGAACCGGAAGCGGAAGTTTATATTAAAGAAATCGGCGATCCGAAAAAATATAAGGAAATTGTTTTTTGCGGATATGGAGAACCAACTATCAGATGGAATGTTGTTAAACAAATTGCAAAGTATGTAAAAGATTTTGGCGGCAATACTAGAATGAATTCCGACGGACATGGAAACTTTATCAACAAGAGAGATATAACGCCGGAATTAAAAGGATTGATTGACACAGTTTCAATCAGCTTAAACTCAACTGATCCGGTTCAATACGGAAAGTTGATGCGCGTTGATTCTTCTATGCATGGAGAAATGTTAGACTTTGCGAGAAAGGCGAAAAATTATACTCATGTTGTACTTTCAATTGTTGGACTTAGTGAGGTTGATTCCGAAGCTGCAAAAAAATTTGTAGTTGAAGAAGTTGGTGTTGATTTCCGTGAGAGAGAATATTTTTAATCTAATTTGAGATCTTATGCGCCTTCTAAAAAAAATTTTTCTCTTTATCTTACTCACATTCATATTTCAATCGTGCGCTTCGTTTCAATCTACCGTAAGTTCATCTCAAAATAAAATTGATAGTTTACTAAACACTGAATTTTTTAAAACCACTCAAGCAGGAATTTCATTTTACGACTTAACTGCAAATAAGCCATTATTCAAACACAACGAAAAACTTTTATTCCGCCCGGCATCAAACGAAAAGATATTAACAACAGCCGCAGGATATTTATTTCTTGGTGAGAATTACAAGTTCAAAACTTCTGTTTATCATACAGGAGAAGTTAATGATTCAATATGTAATGGCGATATTTACATAGTTGGCGGTTTCGATCCGGATTTTTCTTCAAATGATTTGGATTCTATTGTTAGTTCAATAAAACATTCCGGAATAAAAAAAATTAATGGTAATATTTATGGTGATGTCTCGGCGATGGATTCTTTATTCTGGGGTGAAGGATGGATGTGGAACGACGATCCTGAACCATACGCCGCTTATCTTACCCCTTTGACCATAAATAAAAACAGTGTTCAAATAGCATATGGGCCGGGTGAGATTGGTAAAGAGGCCGTAATCGAGCTAATACC
>VEPI01000042.1:0-8004 GCA_012026935.1 Melioribacter sp.
CAACTTCTCTGCCCAATACATCAAAAACTTTCAGCGTAACATGGGCGTTCTTTGGAAGTAAAAATTGTATCGTAGTGGTTGGATTGAACGGATTGGGGTAATTTTGATAGAGTAAAAATTCTGTCGGCACTGTTTTGTGCTCTTTTTTAACATCTGTTCTAACATTTGGATATTTTGTTCTACTCTGATTAATTGCGTTTTTTAATTCATCAAGCGTTGATCCTGCGGCAACAGAAAATCCTATATCTATAGATTGGTTTGCAGGAATACTAAACGGTCCCGCAGAAATTACAAAAGAAATATCGCTTGGTCCCGCAGTTTTATTCATCGCTCCTTTTGAAGAAATTGTAATCCATTTTTCCGCGTCGCTGAATCCATCCGCGTTTGCTAAAATTACTTCGCCGGTTGTAGCGTTATTGTCAATAGGATAATAGCCGTAATTATTTGAAGATAACAATGCAGCTCCTACATAAGTATCTACTCCTTTTGTTTTGTCAAACGCTACACCAAAATTATTAATCACATCATAATATGTTAAGTCCGTCTTCGGTGCGTCTGCAGGTATATCCCAGTCAAAATAATATCCCGCATAAAGACCGTTTATGTTCTGCGAGGTCGTATTATTCAACGTTGCTTTAAGAATTATATAATTATCATCCGGTATCTGCGAGTATGTGTACGTTAATAATTGTGTTGTTATTCCAAGCGCGTTCGCTCCTGCTCCGGCATCAGAAAAAATCGTGCGTCCGTCTTGCTCAATTCCATCGTTTATTACTTTCATTGGAGTTAATGTCACAAAGTCCTCGCTCTGCATGAGCGTGATTCTTGCGGCATCCATTAATTTGCTTGATGATGTTCCGTACATAAATGCACCTTCAAACAAAAGATTCTCGCCGCCGTTAAATTTAAATCCCGATCCCTCCTGATTATTAGGAAAATCATTAAACCCGAGTGCGCCTTTGCTTGTAATGCTCATTGTTATATTGCCGATATTATGCGTGTCGTATGTGGGATTAATTCGCGCATTGATCCACTGAAAATCAACTTCGTTTCCGTTAACAATATATTTTAAAAGTAAATGGAGATCGTGATTGAGTGATGCATCCGTGTGTATCTCAAACCTAAATTTATTTGAAGAGTTACTAACGGTGCCTAAAGTTGCCATCGGCCCGGTATCAAAATTTCGATTCAGAAACTCAACAGAGTTATCTGTATTCTCAAGCAGAACAGAAATGTTTGCTGCCGGTTTTAAATAATTTGTAAAAGTAATATCAATGGAAACCATCTCGCCGGATTCCAATATGCCGTTGCCATTTCCTTCGTCAATAAATTTAACACTTGTCGCGCGAATAGCGGTTGCATTTGTATCCGTTACCGCTTTAAATGCATTTACTCTTCCTCTGCCCAAAAGATATTTTAGACTTGCGTTGTTAGACTGTTCAATGTTGTCCGATGTAACTCTAACTTGTTCGGCAACTTGTAGAGCCGTATAACCGCGGCGCATCGAAAAGACAAGACCGGCCAATCCCGCAACAAGCGGCGATGACATTGACGATCCGCTTATTCTATGATAAAGTGAATCAAAAACAAATGGTGTTTTCTGCCATGTTGATAAAATTGAAGTTCCCGGCGCAAAGACGTCCACACTTCTCCCGTAGTTTGATAGAGGGAAAATTGCATCACTGTCGGTTTCAGACCAGCCTACACTTAAAACTCCGGAATAGCTTGCGGGATAATAATCTGTTAACTGTCCGTCGTTTCCAGCGGCAGCTACTACTAGCGCACTTTTTGATAACGCATAATTAATTATTTCCTGTCCAAGATTTGAGTAATCAAATCCACCCCAACTACAATTTATAACCCAGGCTCCTTTATCGGCAGCATATTTTATTCCTTCATAACCGTAATAAATATATGGATAACCGTTTGCATCACGTTTATCTCCGCGCGAGGCTTTAACGGGAATAAATGAACAGTTATAACCAATTGAAGCAATTCCTTTTTGATTATTTGTTACGGCACAAGCTATTCCCGCAACGTGCGTTCCATGATATCGATTTTGAGCGGATGCATCTTCTCTCGGATCGTTATCCGGAATTCCTTTTTCTCCGCCTAAATCTATCCCGGCAAAATTCCCGTGATCATACCAAACATTTGTTAAGAGATCGGGATGTGTCCAATCAACCCCAGTATCTACAATCCCGATTATTACAGTTGAGTCTCCTTTAGTAATATCCCAGGCTTCCTTCGCATGAATTTGTTCTAAGTTTCTCTGTTGGCTTAAAGCAAATAGCGAATCGTTCGGTGAATAAGTAACCGTTTGAATATATTTTGGCTCTGCCCATTCTACACCGTTTTGTTTGGAAATTTTTTGTGCTGCTTCCAAAGGATCTTCCGGAGAATTATATGTTAAGAGATAAATTCTGCTTAACGATTCCTCTCCTTTGTTCAATTTTGATTGCGCGGGAAAAAGCTGTGTTAAATTCTGGATTGAAAAATTTTGTGTTGATTTATTTAATGTTTGTGGAGAGGCCGGAAAGTCTTTCTTAAATTTTACAACAAGTGTATTGGAAACGTAAAGCGACTTCCCTTTTTGTATTACGTTCTGCCCGGTGCAAACGGAAATTTCCAAAAGAATTAATATCGCTATATGAAAAAAATTTTTCCTCATGTTTTTGGCTTTAAGAATTTACTTAGACAAGTTTATGAATTCGGTGTGTAACTAACAATGTTTATTGTCAACGCCTTTAATCCTCCCCAATATTCGGGGAGGATTAACTTGATTGAAGAATTTATTTTTTCTTTACTTCGTAAACATTATTCTTTTCGTTTGCATCCGGCACAAGCTTAGTGTTAAGCTCAACTTTTTTTATCTCTTTTTTTACATTTAGATTTATTTTGGTTTCCTTGTTCCCGGTTTTCCATACTGCTGCGCTTTTATGAACATCTTCGCTTGAATCATCGGCATAAGTTATTTTTAAATCAATGGGTACGGGAACGTTTCCAATTTTTTCAATCACTATTTCCGCTTTCTCTTTTTTTGAAGACACACTTTTAACTGCAAGATCCGGATAATCTCTTTCGAAATACCACGGATTCCAAAACCAGCTTAAGTCTTCTTTGGCCACATCATTAAACGTAAAAAAGTAATCCCATGGAATAGGGTGTTTTCCGTTCCATCTGCTGATATATTCATGCAATCCTTTCTTAAACAATTCATCTCCCAAAATATCTCTAAGAACATAATATGAAATAGATGCTTTGACGTATGAATTAAATCCAAGCATTTGCCCGCGCGTTGCTATTGAAGGTAAAATCATCGGTGTATCAAATTCATTTCCCATTGATCTGCCGACCCCCTGGACATTTCCGGTAAATTCGTTTGCGTCTTTAACAAGATTGCCTAACAAAGCCGAAGTAAAAAATGTTGCCCATCCTTCATCCATCCATGCGTATTTGCGCTCATTTATTCCCATATAAAACGGAAAATATGTGTGAGCAATTTCGTGCAAAGTAACTCCTGCTTGACCGGCTTTCGAATAGCCCATGCCGTTGTTGGTCATCATCGGAATTTCCATTCCGCCGCCGCCCATTGTTTCACCGTTGAATGTGGTGATCTTAGGATATGGAAACGGAACACCCGGCCAAACTTTCGAAAGATTTTCTACTGAAAGTTTTGCGTAATAAGCTACTTCGTCCCATCCCTTGGATTTAGCCGGATAAACTGCGTCGGTAAAAGCTTTTTTTCCGTTAGCATCAATCTCTGCGCCGATTCCGTCCCAAACATATCCGTTGCTTGTTGCAAAAGAAACATCCGGAACTCCATCAGCTTTAAATTTCCAAACATTTTTTTCTTTGTCTGCCGTTGCGCCGTTTTTCAAATCCTCTTCCCGAACAATTCTTATAATGCCGTCTGATTCTTGAGCCTCTTTATAGCGGGAATAAATTTCGGGTTTAACAACTTCTTGCAAATTTTGATATGCGCCCGTTGCCCAGACCAAGAAATTCTTCGGTACGGTGATTTCAAAATCAAAATTATTTTTGTCGTTATAAAATTCTACGTTGCCGCCATATTCCTGAATGTCCCATCCGTCAACATCATCATAAACTGAAATTTGCGGATACCAATACGCAACGTAAAGCGTTGAGTCGTTGTACGCTCCCATTCTTATGCGTGATTCTTTGGGAATTATAACCGACCACTTAACATCAATTGTTGTAATTGATTTCGGAGGAATTGGTTTTTCAAGATTTCTTATCAACATATTTGTTGCCGTACGTAAAAAACCGTTTCTTCCGGTTTGAGCAACTCCTGCTCCGTTTATCATAAACGTATCAATCTTTACTCCGTCCGTTTCATCGTTCGGAGAAATTCTATCGTCGCGCGAGTTTCCTTTCTTCATTATGTCTTGATACAAACGTAGAACTATTCTTCGGAGTGTGTCGGGGCTGTCGTTATAATATTTAATCTGTTCAGTGCCTTTTACAATTCTGTCTTTAGGAAAAACCTCCGCTTGGATTTTATAATCTGCATGGTTAATCCAATAATTTACTCCTGGTTTACCGTCATAAGACCGCGTTCCTTTTTCATATGCTTTAACGATGTTGCGGGGAATGTAGATTGAAGAGCTTTGTGCAAGTGTTGTTGAGAATACTAAAATTATTATTAAAAAAATTTTTGATGTGTGCATTAACAAATTTTTCATAATTCCTCTAATTGTTAAGTATTTAGATGCCTCTGCTGGCGATATGTTTCTCTTTCTTGTTATTTAAATTCAACGACGTTGTCGTTCCGGTTCACATCGGGTATTTGTGTGTTGCCAAGCTCTGCTTTTATTACGTTCTTCTTTGAGGGAATAACGGTTGTAATCCCGACGTTTCCGGTTTTCCACTCGTCTGATGTTTTATCATAAACAACGGCATCTGTTCCATCATCGTAATAAAATTTTATTTTAATTGGGACCGGTAATCCACCTTTGTTGGAAATGCTTATACTTACTCCGTCTTTTCTCTTATCCGCCGATAAAGATAAATCCGGATACTTTGTTTCAAAGAACCAAGGTTTAAAAAACCAATTAAGATTTTGCCCTGCTGTATTGTTAAATGAAAAGAAGAAATCAAACGGCACCGGATGTTTGCTGTTCCAATTATTCATGTATTCATGTAAACATTTTTTGAAAAGATCCTCGCCCAGAGTCTGACGCAGGAATTCGTAGGCTGCGCCGGGTCTGCGGTATGAAGCGGTTCTATATGATGCGCCTCTCAATTCATATGATAAAACCATCGGTGGAATATCTTGTTCGTTGCCTGCAAACTCGCTAAGTCCCTGTGCGTTTCTTGTTCTGGGGTCATAGCCCGGAGCGTTTGCAGTTTGAAAATCGAACGGAAGCATAGTTGCCCATCCTTCATCCATCCAAGCGTATTTACGCTCATTGATTCCCATAAAAAAAGGAAAGTACGTGTGCGATATTTCATGAGAGGTTAAATGAACAGTGCCTTGAAGTTCGGGTACCGAAGAATCGTTAACCATCATCGGAAATTCCATTCCGCCTACTCCGTTGAAAACTGTCATTTCGGGATAAGGATATGGAACACCGGGAATTTGTGTTGAAAAACTTTCAATCGCTTTGCGTGCAATTTCCGCTACACCATAAAAATCTTTTGATGCTTTATTATATGCGGCATCAATAAAAGTTCTTCTGCCGGTCTTTTCGTCTACAACTAAACTTGAGCCGTCCCACAAATAATGGTCACTTGTTGCGAAAGCAAAATCCATTACGTTTTCTGCTTTGAATTTATATGTGAGCTTTTCTTCATCCGCCGTCACTAATCCCTTTTGATAATCTTTCTCATCAACAATTCTAACGATCTCCTGTGAGTCGTACGCATTTTTATATTTTTTATAAACTTCAGTTGATAAGACTTCTCTTGGATTAATAAGCACGCCGGTTGCCCAGACTAAAAAATTTTTCGGAACGGTTAATTCCACATCGTAATTAGAAAAATCATTATACGTTTCAACTTGTCCTGTATAATTAACAACATCCCATCCGTCAATGTCGTCGTACACCGCTACTTGCGGAAACCAATAAGCCACAAAAAATGTAGTGCTGTCGTATGCGCCCATTCTAATTTGCGAAGTGTTGGGAATGATAAAATTCCAATCGCATTTTATTTGCGCCTTTGATTTTGGAACGATTGGTTTTTCTAAGGTTAGAAATAAATTTGTTCCTTCTCTCCGCAGTTTAGAACTGGTTCCGTCTGTTTTGTATTCTTTGCCGTCAACAAATATCCCGCTTGACTTCACCCCGTCAGTTAAAGCTTTTGTGTCTATTTCAAAATCAATTGTGTTCCCTCTTCTGTAAATATCCATTAAAATTTTTATTACGATCTGTTTCAGTGTATCCGGACTGTTATTATAGTAAGTAATTTCTTCTGTTCCGGTTAGTGTTCTTGTTTGCGGTACAAGTTCGGCTTTAATTTTATACTCGGCTCTGTTCTGCCAGTAATTTGGCCCGGGCGTTCCCTCAAGCGTGCGCGTGCCTTTATCAATTGCTTTCTGAATATTTAACGGAATTGTTAAAGAGGATTTTTGAGCAAAAGAAATTGCTGCTAAAAGAAAAATTGCTGTGGTAAAAATTTTTCTGTTCATCTTTATCCCGATAATAATTTGTTCGATGAGTTAGTTGGGGTTAAAATAGGTTAGCTGTAAATTTTTTACAAATTAATTATTTTTAATATTGTAATTATGCTTCAGTTTTTTCCATCTTAGGAATTTTTGCCAACGCCTGCTCTAGGTCTTCGATAATATCTTTCGCGTTTTCTATTCCAACGGAAAATCGAACGAGACCGTTTGTTATACCGCCGTCTTTGCGTGCTTCTTCGCCCATTGAAAAATGTGTCATGCTTGCCGGATGCTGGATTAAGCTCTCAACTCCGCCGAGAGAAACTGCGAGCGTGCATAATTTCACGGAGTTCATCATTATCTCGCCGGCTTTCAATCCGCCTTTTAATTCGAATGAGATCATTCCGCCCGTTCCGTTTTGCTGCTTCAAACCTACTTGATAAGTTGGATGACTTTTAAGTCCGGGATAACGAACCCATTTTACTTTCGGATGATTTTCAAGATACTCGGCAACAAGTTGAGCGTTCTCACAATGTTTCTGCATTCGTACAGAAAGAGTTTTTAATCCGCGGTGGACAAGAAATGAATTGAACGGATCTATAACTCCGCCAAGTTGATTTAAAACTTTTCTCATCTTTTGAAACATTTCTTCGTCTTTAACGATTATAATACCGGCAACAACATCGGCGTGTCCGTTTAAAAACTTCGTCATGCTGTGGAGAATTATATCAACACCGAATTTAAATGGCTGCTGAAGTGCCGGACTCATGAATGTATTATCAACAACAACGAGTGCGCCGTGTGCGTGCGCTATTTTTGATGCGGCTTCTAAATCTGAAATTGCAAGAGTCGGATTTCCCGGAGTTTCTACATAAACAATTTTTGTGTTCTGCTTCATCGCCCTTTCAATTTCTTCAGGAAATTCCGTATCTACAAACGTTGATTCAACTCCAAACTTTCCTAAAATATTTTGAAGAAGAGTTAATGTTGGTCCGTAAACAAATTTTGAGCAGACTACATGATCGCCCGATTTAAGTAGCGTAAAAAATATTGTGCTGATTGCCGCCATCCCGCTTGCACAACCCAATGCTTTATGTCCGCCTTCCAATTCTGCAACAGCTTTTTCCATTGCTTCGATGGTAGGATTCTCTAACCGCGTGTATATATATCCGCATCCTTCTCCTTTGAAAAGAGATGCGCCTTGTTCTACGGATTCGAATTTAAATGTAGAGGTTTGATAGATCGGCGGTACTACCGGACCGAATTCATAATCATTCATTCCTGCATGAACTGTTCTAGAATCGAATTGTAATTTTTTGTTGTGCGGCATTTTTATTTCCTTAATTGTGTCATTCCGACACTTTACATTTTGTCATTGC
>VEPI01000042.1:8052-10530 GCA_012026935.1 Melioribacter sp.
TTCGCTCAGAATGACAATTGCTAATTATTCTTCTCCGTTTCCATTACCGTTTTCTTCTTCGGGAATTACACGTGCGATATCTGCAATATCGTCGCCGTCATTCAAACGTATTAATCTTACGCCTTGAGTGTTTCTTCCCATTACGCGCAGATCTTTTACCGCTTGACGTATTACCATTCCTCCTGTTGTAATTATAACAAGTTCATCCGAATCATTCACTTCTTTTATGGCAATTAGTTTTCCGTTTCTGTCCGATGTTTTAACCGTGATAACTCCTTTGCCTCCGCGTCTTGATAATCTATAGTCTTCGATTTCCGAACGCTTGCCGAATCCTTTTTCTGTTACAACCATTAATGTTGTTGCATTACGGACTACAATCATTCCAATTACAACATCGCCTTTACCTAATCTAATTCCGCGTACGCCGGTTGCAGTCCTTCCCATGTTGCGAACATCTTTTTCATTGAAGCGGCATGCCATTCCGTTTCTTGTTCCGATGATTATCTCATTTTTCCCTTCGCTCAGTTTTGCTTCTATCAAACGGTCTCCTGCCGCAAGACTGATTGCGTTTATTCCTCCGCGGCGGATATTTGAATAAGCCGAGAGAACTGTTTTCTTAACTGTTCCTTTTTCTGTTGCCATTACTATGTATTTGTCGTCGGTGAATTCTTTTACCGTAACAAATGCGGTAATGTTTTCTTCTTTATCTTTTTCGATAAGATTTAAAATAGATCTTCCCTTTGTGGCGCGCCCGCCTTCGGGAATTTCATGAACTTTCAGCCAGTAACATTTTCCTTTATCCGTAAAGAACATGATATAATGATGCGTTGATGCAATGAACATATGTTCAATAAAATCTTCTTCTCTTGTTCCCGCACCGGTTACACCTTTACCGCCTCTTCCTTGTTTTCTATAACCGCTTACAGGAAAACGCTTGATGAATCCCGCGTGAGAAATTGTTACCACTACGTCTTCCTCGGCAATTATATCTTCAAGCGCAAATTCTTTTAGCTCACGCTCGATGGCGGTTCTGCGTTCGTCGGCATATCTTTCTTTCAGAGCAAGAAGTTCCTCTTTAATAATATTCCATCTTTTCTTTTCGTTGGTTAAAATGCCTTTCAGTTTTTCGATGAACTTGATCGTCTCCTTGTATTCGTCTTCTATCTTTTGTCGTTCTAATCCTGTTAAGCGCTGCAGACGCATATCAAGAATTGCTTTGGCTTGAATTTCCGAAAGCTTGAATTTCTTCATCAAATTATTTTTTGCCGTCTCTGTGTCTTTAGATTTTTTGATCGTTTGAATTACCGCATCAATATTATCGAGCGCAATTATGTAACCTTCCAAAATGTGTGCGCGTCTTTCTGCGGCATCAAGATCGAACTGCGTGCGTTTCTTCAGCACATCCATTCTGTGATCGAGAAAATGCTGCATCATTTGCTGAAGTGTAAGAACTTTTGGCTGACCGTTTACGAGTGCAAGCATAATAACGCCGAATGTTACCTGCATTGCTGTGTGTTTGAAAAGCTGATTCAACGTAAGTGCCGGTTGTCCGTCGCGTTTTAATTCTATAACTATGCGCATACCATCGCGGTCTGATTCATCGCGGATATTTGAGATGCCGTCAATTTTTCCGTCGCGAACAAGTTCAGCTATTTTTTCTATCAGTGCTGCTTTGTTCACTTGATACGGAATTTCCGTGATGATAATATTCTCTCTATCGTTTTTTAAAGTTTCAATGTTGGCTTTAGCTCGGATTACAATTCTTCCGCGTCCGGTTAGGAATGCTTCTTTAACTCCTTCGTAGCCGTAGATAATTCCGCCGGTTGGAAAATCCGGCGCTTTAACAATTTTTATTAACTCTTCCGGTTTCAGTTTTGGGTTTTCTATCGTTGCAACAAGTCCGTCAACAATTTCACCAAGATTATGCGGCGGAATATTTGTCGCCATTCCAACTGCAATACCGCTTGCACCGTTTACTAATAAATTTGGCAGATAAGATGGCAGAACCGTCGGCTCTTGTAATGATTCATCAAAGTTCGTTGCGAATGCAACCGTATTCTTATCAAGATCGCGAAGCATTTCATCAGCAATTCTTGCAAGACGCGCTTCAGTGTAACGCATTGCCGCGGGTGAATCGCCGTCAACTGATCCGAAGTTTCCTTGTCCGTCCACTAAGGGATAGCGCAGGGAAAAATCTTGGACCATGCGCACCATTGAATCGTAAACCGCCGTGTCCCCGTGCGGATGATATTTACCAAGAACTTCGCCGACTATACGTGCGGATTTTTTATATGGTTTATTGTGAGGAACTCCAAGCTCGTGCATGCCGAATAGAACTCTGCGGTGAACCGGTTTTAATCCGTCTCTTACATCGGGTAATGCGCGCGCAACAATTACGCTCATCGCATAATCTATGTAAGATGATTTCATTTCTTCTTCGAGTGATACGGGAACTACTTTTTCGAATATTGTGGTCAT
>VEPI01000046.1:0-3687 GCA_012026935.1 Melioribacter sp.
GAACTTCTTTTTCCCAGACCTCGTTATCTAATTGTAAGAACAACAGTAGCATTAAGGTTAGAATTACAACTACAGAATTATTAAATTTGTGCCACTCATTTAGCGGGCACTCAATTTTTTTATTCCTATTACCAATTACGTTGAAGAGAAAAAAGGATTATATATAATGAACGAAAATAATAAAAACGGATATTCAGGCTTAGATGAAATTGAAGTCCGTGAATGGTTGGAATCATTAGAGTATGTGCTGCAATCAGGAGGACCGGAAAAAGTAAGAGAGCTGTTACATAATCTTGATACCTACGCACACGAATCCGGTGTTGATCTTCCTTTTACTGCAAACACGCCGCATATAAATACAATACCGAAAGAACAAGAACCTCCTTTCCCTGGCGGAAGAGAAATTGAACGCCGCATTAAAAGTTTGATTCGTTGGAATGCAATGGCAATGGTTGTCCGCGCAAACAAAGAAGAAGCGGGCATCGGCGGACATATTTCCACTTACGCTTCAGCGGCAACTCTTTATGAAATCGGTTTCAATCATTTCTTCCGTGGTAAAGATGGAAACGATGAAGGAGATATAATTTATTTTCAAGGTCATGCATCACCGGGTATTTATGCTCGCGCATTTCTTGAAGGAAGAATTTCTAAAGAGCAATTGGAAAATTTTAGAAGAGAATTAAAACCCGGCGGCGGACTTTCTTCTTATCCGCATCCATGGCTTATGCCCGACTTCTGGGAGTTTCCAACAGTATCAATGGGGCTTGGTCCAATTCAAGCAATCTATCAAGCGCGGTTTAACAGATATTTGGAAGACCGCGGTTTGAAAAAACCAAGCGATCAAAAAGTTTGGGCTTTTCTTGGTGATGGTGAAACAGATGAACCTGAAGCTCTCGGTGCAATCTCTCTTGCATCTAGAGAGAAACTTGATAATTTAATTTTTGTCATCAACTGTAATTTGCAAAGACTTGACGGACCTGTTCGCGGTAACGGAAATATTGTTCAAGAGCTTGAAGCAAATTTCCGAGGTGCAGGATGGAACGTAATAAAAGTTATTTGGGGAAGCGATTGGGATCCTTTACTCGCTGCTGATAAATCAGGTCTGCTGATTAAAAGAATGAATGAAGTTCTTGATGGTGAATCTCAAAATTATATTGTGCATGATGGAAAATATATACGTGAAAGTTTTTTTGGAAGGTATCCTGAATTATTAAAACTTGTTGACAGATATACCGACGAACAATTATTAAAAATGAAACGCGGTGGTCATGATCCAGAAAAAGTTTATGCCGCTTATAAATCTGCAGTTGAACATAAAGGAGCTCCGACAGTTATTCTTGCAAAAACTGTTAAGGGTTACGGTCTTGGTGAAGCTGGTGAAGGAAAGAACATCACCCATCAGCAGAAAAAAATGAATGAAGATGAACTGAAGGAATTTAGAACACGATTTTCAATTCCTATCAGCGATGATGAAATTGCAAAAACACCATTCTACCGTCCGCCTGAAGATTCCGCGGAAATCAAATATTTAAAAGAAAGAAGAAAAACTCTCGGCGGTTACATTCCTAAAAGAGTTACCAAAGCTACTCCGCTTAAAACTCCTTCGGAAGAATTATTTGAAGAATTTTATTCGGGTACTGAAGGACGTGAAGTTTCGACAACAATGGTGTTCGTAAAAATTTTAGCTAAACTTTTACGTGATAAAGATATTGGCCGTTTAATTGTTCCTATCGTTCCTGATGAGGCGCGTACATTCGGTATGGAAGCTTTGTTTAGACAAGTTGGAATTTATTCTCATCCGGGGCAATTATATGAACCGGTTGATAAAGACAGCTTACTATATTATAAAGAAGCAAAAAACGGACAAATTCTTGAAGAGGGAATTACCGAAGCAGGTTCGATGTCGTCATTCATCGCTGCCGGAACTTCTTATGCAACACACGGCATCAATACAATTCCATTCTTTACATATTACTCAATGTTTGGCTTTCAAAGATTCGGGGACCTTGCATGGGCAGCAGGTGATATGCGATGTAAAGGATTTTTACTTGGCGCAACAGCAGGACGCACAACTCTTGCAGGCGAAGGTTTACAGCATCAAGACGGAAATAGCCAATTGCTTGCGTACACAATTCCAAATGTTGTTGCTTACGATCCGGCATTTGCTTACGAACTCGCTGTAATTATTCGTGATGGAATTTACCGCATGTATGAAAAGCAAGAGAATGTTTATTACTACATTACAATTATGAATGAGAATTATGCACAGCCTGAAATGCCTAATGGCGTTAAGGATGGAATATTGAAAGGAATGTATAAATTTAGTGCGAGCGGAGTTAAGGACCAAAAAGTAAAAGCACATTTGCTTGGCAGCGGAACAATTTTAAATGAAGTAATCAAAGCACAAGAAATTCTTGAAAGCAAATACAATGTTTCTGCCGATGTCTGGAGTGTAACGAGTTACAAAAATTTACATCTTGATGCACAAGAAGCTGAACGCTGGAATATGTTTCATCCGGATAAAGAAGCAAAGGTTCCTTACGTTTCTCAAGCAACAAAAGGAGAAAGCGGAGTTTTTATTTCCGCTTCCGATTATGTCCAGCTATCAAGCGATGCAATTGCAAAATGGCTTCCGGGTCCGCTTCATTCTCTTGGTACATTCGGTTTCGGAAGAAGCGAAGGAAGAATTTCTTTACGTGATTTTTTTGAAGTAGATGCAAAACATATTATTTATGCAACACTTTATTCTTTGATGAAAGAAGGAAAAATAAAATCAGAAGTTGTAAAAAAGGCTGTTAAGGATTTGGGAATTAATCCGGATAAAAAAGATCCGGCTAAGACATAATAAATTCTGTGTCATTCCGGAGAAGCGTACGCCATCCGGAGGCTATAATTTAGTGATAGATGCCGGATCAGGTCCGGCATGACAATAAAATTAGATTAGGAAACAAAAATGATTGTAGATTTTAGGTTACCGCATCTTGGAGATGGAATCAACTCAGCGGATGTGATCAAAGTTAATTTGAAAGAAGGTGATAAAGTTAAAGTTGATCAAGTTGTAGTGGAGATTGAAACAGATAAAGCCACTGTAGAAATCCCTTCCGATGTTTCCGGAATTGTAAAAAAAGTTTATGTGAAAGACGGACAGAAAGCAAATGTCGGCGAGCCGTTGGTAGAAATTGAAGTTAGCAGTTCTGAGTTGTCAGTTGAAAGTGAGACGGAGGAGATTAAAGAAGAGAAGAAACCGGAAATCAGTAATCAGAAATCAGAAAAAGTTATTGAAACACAGCCAACAACCGATCACCCGCTTCGACAAAGCGATAGCGAGACGAGCCAATTACCAATCACTAATAACTACGAATTTAAAATTCCATCACTTGGAGAAAACATTTCTACAGCAAACATCACTAAAGTATTAGTTAAAGCCGGTGATAAGGTAGAAGCCGATCAAATTGTTCTTGAAATTGAAACTGACAAAGCTACCGTAGAAATTCCGACTGAAGTTGGAGGTATTGTTAAAGATGTTAAAGTAAAAGATGGTGACAAAGCAGCTGTCGGACAAGTTGCTTTAATAATTGAAAATGGCGAATTGAGAATTGAAAATGAGAGACAAAAGCCAATAACTAATTACCCGCTTCGACAAAGCGGTAGCGAGGCGAGCCAATCACCGATTACTGATAACCGGCC